>DASPIV010000356.1:0-11907 GCA_035628955.1 Bordetella sp. | reverse complement strand
AGGTAGCGGCTTGCGGCATGGTCGGTCTCACACGGTCAATGATTGGAATTCGCGGGCGGCGGGCGCGGCTTCCCGGCGCGCTTCCCAGGGGTCGGTCTCGAACGATATGGCGAACTTCAGGCGCGCATAGAGCTCGGCGCGGTTGGCGGCGTTCTCGACCACACGGGTCCTGGCATGCTCCAGGCCCACGCGCGCCAGATAGTGCACCGTGCGTTCCAGGTAGAAGGCTTCTTCGCGGTAAAGCTGCAGGAACGCGCCGCTGTATTCCAGCACTTCTTCGGCGCTCTTGACCTTGGCGAAGAACTGCGCCACTTCGGTCTTGATGCCGCCATTGCCGCCCACGTACAGTTCCCAGCCCGATTCCACCGCGATGATGCCCACGTCTTTGATGCCCGATTCGGCGCAATTGCGCGGGCAGCCCGATACCGCCAGCTTGACCTTGTGCGGGCTCCACATGCCCACCAGGTCTTTCTCCAGCGCGATGCCCATGCCGGTGGAGTCCTGCGTGCCGAAGCGGCAGAACTCGCTGCCCACGCAGGTCTTCACGGTGCGCAGGCTTTTGCCGTAGGCGTGGCCCGAAGGCATGTCCAGGTCGGCCCACACCTTGGGCAGGTCTTCTTTCTTCACGCCCAGCAGGTCGATACGCTGGCCGCCGGTTACCTTCACCAGCGGAATGGCGTACTTGTCGGCCACGTCGGCAATGCGGCGCAGTTCGGACGGGTTGGTCACGCCGCCCCACATGCGCGGCACCACCGAATACGTGCCGTCTTTCTGGATATTGGCGTGCATGCGTTCGTTGGCCAGGCGCGACTGGCTGTCGTCGCGCGCCTCGCCGGGCCAGGTGGACAGCAGGTAGTAGTTCAAGGCCGGGCGGCAGGTGGCGCAGCCGTCAGGCGTGCGCCAGTCCATGAAATGCATGGCGGCCGGAATGGTGACCAGGTGATGCTCGCGGATGGCCTTGCGCACTTCGCCATGCGTGAGGTCGGTGCAGCCGCATACCGCTTTCTCGGACTTGGGCTTGACGTCGGCCGCGCCGCCCACGCAGTTGATCAGGATCTGTTCTACCAGCCCCGTGCAAGAACCGCAGGAACTGGCGGCCTTGGTGTGCTTCTTGACTTCATCGACCGTGAACAGGCCCTTGTCGCGGATGGCCTTGACGATGGTGCCCTTGCATACGCCATTGCAGCCGCACACCTCGGCGCTGTCGGCCATGCCGATGGCGCGGTCCTCGCCGGCGTGGCCGGTATCGCCGCCGATGGCGCTTTCGCCGAACATCAGCTGGTCGCGCAGCTCGTCGATGCGCTTGCCCTCGCGGATCAGCCGGAAATACCAGGCGCCGTCGCCCGTATCTCCATACAGGCAGGCGCCGACCAGCTTGTCGTCTTTCAGTACCAGTTTCTTGTAGACCCCGCCCACCGGGTCGGCCAGGGTGATCTCTTCGGTGCCCTGCCCGCCCAGGAAGTCTCCGGCCGAGAACACATCGATGCCGGTCACTTTCAGTTTGGTCGACGTCACGCTGCCTTCGTAGCGTCCTATGCCATACAGCGCCAGGTGATTGGCCGCCACCCTGGCCTGCTCGAACAACGGCGCTACCAGGCCGTAGGCGGTACCCCGATGGCTGACGCATTCGCCCACGGCGTAGATCAGGGGGTCGTAGGTCTGCAGAGTGTCACTGACCACGACGCCCCGGTTCACATACAAGCCGCAGCCTTCCGCAAGCTCGGTGTTGGGCCGGATACCCACCGCCATCACGACCAGATCGGCATCGATTTCCTCGCCATTGGCAAAACGCACGGCGCGCACGCGGCCCTGATCGTTGCCCAGCAAGGCCTCGGTCTGGCGCGGCATCAGGAACTTCAGCCCACGCGCCTCCAGGCTGCGCTGCAGCAACAGCGCAGCCTGCGGATCGATCTGCCGGTCGAGCAGGCCCGAGCCCAGGTGCACCACCGACACGTCCATGCCGCGCGCCGCCAGGCCGCTGGCGGCTTCCAGGCCCAGCAAGCCGCCGCCGATCACCACTGCACGCTTGTGCGTGCGGGCCGCCTCGATCATGAGGTTCACGTCGCGGATGTCGCGGAAGGTCACCACGCCGTCCAGCCCATTGCCGGGCACCGGCAAGATGAACGGATTCGATCCGGTGGCCAGCAGCAGCCGGTCATACGGCACTTCGCTGCCGTCTGCGCCGATAACGATGCGGCGCGCCCGATTGATGCGCGCCACCTTGCAATCCATGCGCAGGTCGATGCCATTGGACCGGTACCACTCCACATCGTTGAGCACGATGTCCTGCACGGTCTGCTCGCCGGTCAGCACCGGCGACAGCAGGATGCGGTTGTAGTTGGGATAGGGTTCCGAGCCAAATACGGTGATGTCGTACAGGTCGGGGGCCAGCTTCAGCAGTTCTTCCAGGGTACGCACGCCGGCCATGCCGTTGCCCACCATCACCAGCTTCAGTTTCTTTTCCATGATGTCTCTCGTCTTGCTTGTGGGCCGCGCCTCAGGCGCCGGCGGCTTCCATGACTTCGGCGACTTCGCGGGGCGTCGCGGCTGCCTGGGCCTGCGCCGGGTTGCCGTGGCGCCGGTGCAGGAAATCGACCACCGCGGCGCGGCAGGCCAGATAATCGGGATGGCCGGCCAGCGCCACGCGATCGCGCGGACGCGGCAAGGCCACCGGCAGTACCTGGCCGATGGTGGCCGCCGGGCCATTGGTCAGCATGACGATGCGGTCCGACAGCAATACCGCCTCGTCGACGTCGTGGGTGACCATGATGGTAGTGCTGTGCGTGGCGGCCACGATCTTCAGCAATTCGTCCTGCAGGTGCGCGCGGGTCAGCGCATCCAGGGCGCCGAAGGGTTCGTCCATCAACAGCACTTTGGGCTCGATCGCCAGCGCGCGCGCAATGCCTACGCGCTGTTTCATGCCGCCCGAAATCTCGCCCGGCAGTTTCTCGCTGGCATGCGACAGCCCCACCAGTTCCAGTGCCGCGCGGGTGCGTTCTGCCAGCCGGGCCTTGTTCTCGCGCGCGCCGAACACGCGCTGCACGGCCAGGTACACATTCTGGAAGCAGCTCAGCCACGGCAGCAGCGAGTGGTTCTGGAACACCACGGCGCGATCCGGGCCGGGTCCGGTAATCTCGCGCTCGGCGCACAGCAACACCCCCTGGGTGGGGCGGGCCAGGCCCGCCACCAGATTCAGCAGCGTGGACTTGCCGCAACCCGAATGGCCGATCAGCGAAATGAATTCGCCTTGCGCCACGGTCAGGTCGATATCGCGCAGCGCGACAAAGCTGCCGCGCGGCGTCACGAAAGTCTGGCCGACCCCTTCGATACGCACGAATTTCTGCATGGCTCTACTCCTCGGTATAGGCGAAGCGGCGGGCCAACCGCAGCAGCGCGGTTTCCAGCACCAGGCCCACGATGCCGATCACGAAAATCGCAACAACAATGTGCTCGACTTTCAGGTTGTTCCATTCGTCCCACAGCCAGAAGCCGATACCGGTGCCGCCGGTAAGCATTTCGGCGGCCACGATCACCAGCCAGGCGGTGCCGATCGACAGCCGCACGCCGGTCAGGATGTGCGGCAACACGGCAGGCAGCAGCACCTTGCTCACCACTTGCCATTCCGACAGGTTCAGTACACGCGCCACGTTCAGATAGTCTTGCGGCACGCGTGCCACGCCGGCCGCGGTGTTGATCACCATGGGCCAGATCGAACAGATGAAAATCGCCCAGATGGCGGCCGGGTCGGCGCCGCGGAACAGCAGCAGCCCCAACGGCAGCCAGGCCAGCGGCGATACCGGCCGCAGCAGGCTGACGATAGGTTCGAACATGGCGCGGGCGGCGGCGTAGCGCCCCATTACGAAACCCGCCGGGATGCCCACCAGCGCGGCCAGGCCGAAACCGATGGCCACCCGCCGCAGCGATGCCAGCACGTTCCAGCCTATGCCCTGGTCGTTGGGGCCCTTGTCGTAGAAGGGGTCGGCAAACAGCGCGCGGGCCGCATCCCAGGTGGCGCCTGGCGTGGGAATGTCGGGAATCGACATGGCGATGGCCTGCCACACCAGCACGAACAGGGCGAAGCCGGCCAAGGGCCCGATGGCGGCACGCAGCGCCGCATCGGCGGCCCCGCGCCAGGCCATATGGCGCGGCGGTGAAGAAGACAGCAAGGTGGTCGGCATGGCGCGCGCTCCGTCAGGTCTTGATCTTGAAGCCGTCGGCATAAGCGGCCGGGTCGCCGCCGTCCCAGCGCACGCCGTCCATCAGCGTGGACACGCGCGATTCGCTGTCCGGCAACGGCGCCCCGGCGGCTGCCGCGGCCTGCCTGTAGATGTCGATACGGTTGATGGCGCGCGCCACGCCCGGGTAATCGGGGTGCGTCTTCAACAGCCCCCAGCGCTTGTGCTGCGTCAGGAACCACATGCCATCGCTCAGGTATGGAAAGCACGCCGCGCCATCGGCATAGAAACGCATCGCGTGCGCGTCGTTCCAGGTCTTGCCCAGGCCATCGGCATAGCGGCCCAGCATGCGGTCGACGATGGCATCGGCGGCGGTGTTCACATAGGATTTCGCGGCAATGGTCTCGGCTGTCTTGCGGCGGTTTTCCGGAGAGGCATCGATCCACTTGCCCGCCTCGATCACCGCGGCCGTGACGGCGCGCGCGGTATGCGGGTGGGCCGCCACGAAGTCGGACGTGGTGCCCAGTACTTTTTCAGGATGGTCGGCCCAGATCTGCTGGGTCGTCGCGGCGGTGAAGCCGATGCGGTCCATGATGGCGCGGGCGCCCCAGGGCTCGCCCACGCAGAAACCGTCCATATTGCCCACACGCATATTGGCCACCATCTGCGGCGGCGGCACGGTGATCACGCGGGCGTCGCGCATGGGGTCGATGCCGTTGGCGGCCAGCCAGTAGTACAGCCACATGGCATGCGTGCCGGTCGGAAAAGTCTGGGCATAGGTGTAGACGCGCTGTTCGGCCTGCATGTGCTTGCGCAGCGACTCGCCATCGTTGACACCGGCATCGTGCAATTTGGCGGACAGGCTGATGCCCTGCCCGTTCTGGTTGATGCCCATCAGCACCGCCATGTCTTTCTGCGGGCCGCCGATGCCCAGGTGCACGCCATAGACCAGGCCGTACAGCACATGGGCGAAGTCCAGTTCGCCGTTGATCAGCTTGTCGCGCACGCCGGCCCACGAGGCTTCTTTGGATGGCACGATCTTCACACCGTACTTCTGGTCGATGCCCAGTACCGACGCCATGACTACCGAGGCGCAATCGGTCAGCGGGATGAAGCCGATGCGCACTTCCGCCTTTTCGGGTGCATCGCTGCCGGCCGCCCAGGCACCGGCGCGCACCAGCGGATCAACCAGGCCCAGCAGCCCCGCGCCGGCCACGGCCTTGACCGTAGAGCCCAGCCATTTGCGGCGCCGCGCATGGGTCGGGTCGAAGTTGCTAGGCGTACCGGGCATCTGTGAGCTCCATAAAAAAAGCGTTCCACGCCGTCCGGGCGACTTGCCCGGCGGATACGTAGAACGCCGTTGTCCATTCGATAAGGCTGCCGCAAGCGGTGGGCAACCGCGCGGCAGGCAACCGCCGTTGGCTGCCACTTTCCATCAAGCAAACATCATGCCAAATGATCTTCCCCGGGTGGCACGCAAGGGGCTATGCGGCCGCGACCCAACTTGGTGCACGCAGGCATTGCGCAGCGCACCATAGGCGTGCCCCACGCCCCGCTCATGGGCACCCCGCAAGCTGGGCGCTGCCGCCATGCCGGGCGGCGCCCATGGCATGGATATTGCTTTTTTCATGTGAAGAGGAGTCATCATGCTGAAGGTCATGCTTCTGAACGACGGCGACGGGCGCGCGGCGGCTTTGCGGCAGACGTTGGCCGCGGCCGGGGTGCAGGTAGTCGCCGAGCGGGCCGCTGGCATGGATCTGGCCGAGGCCATTACCGCGCTTGCGCCGGACGTGGTGTTGATCGATGCAGATGCGCCCGCGCGCGACACCTTGGAAGACGTCTGCGTGGCCAGCGAGTTCAGCGCCCGGCCAGTGGTGATGTTCACCGACGACGGCAACCGCCACACCATCCGGGCGGCGTTGCAGGCTGGCGTGGCCGCCTATGTGGTGGGCGCCGTTCCACCCGAGCGCATCCAGCCTCTATTGACAGTGGCCATCGAGCGCGGCGCCGTGGAACGGGCCCGCCGCATCGAACTGGCCGAGGCGCGCCAGCGCCTGGCCGACCGGCAGGCCGTGGAAAAGGCCAAGGGAATGCTGATGCGGCTGCGCGGCGTATCCGAAGAACAGGCGCATCGTCTGCTGCGCGACCGCGCCATGCAAAGCCAGCGCCGCCTGGGCGATGTGGCGCGCGAAGTGGTCGACATGGCCCAATGGCTGGGCGGCAAGCCAGGAGGCATCGGCTGAAGCGAGACCCGCGCCTCGGTTTAATCACTTATCGCTATATCAATCCAATAAATCAAAAGTTGTAGGGATGTAAGGCTGTCCCTATGATCGACTGACATATCGCGGGCTCGCCCCGCCTGGCTGATCTTGATGAAGCTTTTTCCCTTGTTTGCCGATTTGCAGGGCCGCCGTGTCCTGGTCGTGGGCGGCGGCGAAGTCGCCGCGCGCAAAGTGCAGTTGCTGCTGGAAGCGTCGGCCCAGGTGCACGTGGGCGCCCCCGTGCTGGTGCCCGAATTGGCGCAACTGGCTGCGCAGGGCCGCATCCAGGCGCTGCCAGGCGGATTTCACCCGGAATGGCTGGACGGCGTCTGGCTGGTGGTGGCGGCCACCGATGACCGTGCGGTCAATGCGGCGGTCTCGCAGGCCGCGCAAGCGCGGCGCATCTTCAGCAACGTGGTCGACGATGCCGAACTGTCGTCGTTCCAGGTACCGTCCATCGTCGATCGCTCGCCGCTGATCGTGGCCATCTCGTCCTCGGGGGTGGCGCCCGTACTGGCGCGCCGGCTGCGTGAACGGGTGGAATCGCTGTTCGACCATTCGCTGGGCGCGCTGGCCGCGCTGGCCGCGCGCTATCGCCCGCATATCCGTGAACGCCGCCCCGATCTGAAACAACGCCGCCGCTTCTACGACTGGCTGCTGGACGGCCCGGTGGCGGGCCTGCTGCGCCAGCAGCAGCCGGCCGAAGCCGAGCGCGTACTGGAACAAGCGCTGCAGGCGCCGCAAGACCCCGGCCAGGGCAGCGTGGTGCTGGTGGGCGCCGGGCCGGGCGATCCGGGGCTGCTTACCTTGAAGGCGCTGCGGGCACTGAACGAGGCCGATGTCATTCTGTACGACCGCCTGGTCAGCCCCGCGGTGCTCGCCCTGGCGCGCCGCGATGCCGACCGCGAACCGGTGGGCAAGCGTCCGGGCGAAGACCACGACGCCACGCAGGCGCGTATTCACGCGCTGATGGTCGAGCATGCGCGCGCCGGCCGGCGCGTGGTGCGCCTGAAAGGCGGCGATGCCTTCATTTTCGGGCGTGGCGGCGAAGAACTGGAATACCTGCGTGCCCACCAGGTGCGCTATGAAGTAGTGCCTGGCATTACCGCCGCGCTGGCCTGTGCGGCCTACGCGGGCATTCCTTTGACACACCGCGAACACGCGCAATCGGTCCGGCTGGTAACCGCGCACTGCCGCGAAGACGAAGACACGCTGGACTGGGCCGGGCTGGCGCGCGAACACCAGACGCTGGCGTTCTATATGGGCGTGGGCCAATTGGAAACGCTGTCGGCCCGCTTGATCCGGCATGGCCGTTCAGGCGCGACGCCGTTTGCCCTGATCGAAAATGGCAGCCGGCCCGAGCAACGGGTCGTCAGCGGGCAACTGGCCGACCTGGCCGGTGTGGCGCGCAGCCACGACGTACGGGCCCCGGCGCTGCTGATCGTGGGCGAAGTGGCGGGCCTGGCGCGCCAGCTTCACTGGTTCGGCACGCATCTGGCCGGGCGGCGCGAGACGCTGGCCGCCTGAGCGGCCCTCGTGCGCTTATTCCGTCTTTTGCTTGGTGCCGAAGATGCGGTCGCCGGCATCGCCCAGGCCCGGCATGATGTAGCCATGCTCGTTCAAGCCGTCGTCGATGGAAGCCGTGTAGATGTGCACGTCGGGATGGCGGTCGAGCACGGCCTGGATGCCTACCGGAGCCGCCACCAGGACCAGCGCACGGATTTCGCGGCAGCCGGCGCGCTTGAGCATGTCGATGGTGGCCAGCATCGAGCCGCCCGTGGCCAGCATGGGGTCGACGATCAGCGCAAGGCGCTGGTCCAGTTCGCCCACCAGGCGTTCCAGATAGGTATGCGCCTGCAGGGTTTCTTCGTTGCGGGCCACGCCCACCACGCTGACCTTGGCGCCCGGGATCAGGCTGAGCACGCCATCCAGCATGCCGATGCCGGCCCGCAGGATGGGCACCACCGTCACTTTCTTGCCGGCGATTTTCTCGACCTGGACCGTGCCGCACCAGCCTTCGACGGTGGACTGGGCCAGCGGCAGGTCTTGCGAGGCCTCGTAGGTCAATAGCGCGCCGACTTCCTGGGATAGTTCGCGAAAGCTCTTGGTGCTGAGGTCGGCGCGGCGCATGATGCCGAGCTTGTGGCGGATCAGCGGATGGCGGATTTCATGCACGGGCATGAGGGCAGGTCTCCGGAAAGCAGGATAGGCGGCATGCATCGGCGCGCCAGACAGCGCAATCGTAAACCGTTTGAGGACGGCGCGGCTTACTGGCTGGCCAGCCAGGCGATCAGCGCATCGTCGAATGCCCGCACGGCGGCCGCATTGGGGTCGTTGACGATACTGACCATCACATAGCGCTTGCCGCTGGCGCCCAGCACATAGCCCGCCACCGCGCGCACGTCACGCAGCGACCCGGTCTTCAGGTGGGCCATGCCGGCCGTTTCTTCGCCCTTGAGGCGCCGCCGCATCGTGCCGTCGACCCCGGCGATCGACAGCGACGACAGGTATTCGGGCATCAGGGGCGTATGCCAGGCCAGCGTCAGCATCGATGCCAGGCTTTCGGCCGAGACCCGCGCATCGCGCGACAGGCCCGCGCCGTTGTCCATGACCAGTTCGGGCATGTACAGGCCCTGGCCGGCCAGCACGGCCTTGGCCACGGCCTCGCTGCTTTCGGTATTGGCCGGGCGGCGGCCTCGCTCGGCGCCCAGCGTCAGCAGCAACGTGCGCGCCATCACATTGTTGCTGCGCTTGTTGATCTGGCGGATGGCCTCGCCCAGCGGCGGCGACTCGTGCGTGGCCAGCACCACCGCGTCGGCGGGCACCATGCCGGCGCGGATATTGCCGGTGAACGTGCCGCCGAGTTCGCGCCACAGCAGGCGGAACAGCGCTTCGGCGAACTCGGGCTGCGACAGCGCCAGACGGTACAGGCTGAATTCGCCGCACGAGCCGGCTACCGTGCCCCCCAGGCGGATCGACACCCCCTGCTGGGTCAGCACGGGTTCGGTGGTGACCACGGGCGGCCCCGGGCAGCGGATCTCGCTCCAGTCGACCTGGCCTTCGATGCGCAGGCCCGGCAGGGGCGGGTCGATGATGGGCACCCATTTCCGTGCCACGGGGTCGGGCGTGAACAGCAGCCGCAGCGCGCCAAAGCCCACCATCAGGGCGTCGGGGCTGGCGTTGTAGGCCCGGTCGGGGGCCCCGTCGAAGGCGCCGGGGTCGGTGGCCACCTGCCCGAAAATGCTGCGGTCGACCACCAGGTCGCCGATTTTCTTTACGCCGCGCAGGCGCAGTTCACGCAACAGTGCCCACAGGTCCTGGATCAGCAGGTAAGGGTCGCCGCCGGCACGCAGGTACAGCGGCCCCGGCAAGGCGCCGTGCAGGTCGGGGCGCGCGCCCGGTTCCGTCAGGAATTCGGTGCGCCATACATAATTGGGCCCCAGTTCGGACAGGGCCGACCAGGTGGTGACCAGTTTCATGACCGAAGCGGGATTGCGCGGTTCGTTGGCATTGATGGCCACCATGCGCCGCCCGCCCAGTTCCTGAACCACCAACGACAGCGACGAACCAGGCAGGCCCGAGGCCTTCCAGGCGCGCGCCAGCTCGTCGGGCAGGCCTTGCGCCTGAACCGCCAGAGCCGCGCCCAGCAGCGCGCAGGCCGCCAACCATTGCTGTAACCGCCCGCCCCGCTTGTCTTCCCGTACCGCCATACCGCGTCCGCCACGCTGCTGTTGCCATTGAAGACGCAAGCATACAGAACCTGGCGCGCCTGCGGATGGCCGCGGGCCCGCGTTGCCAGGCCGCTACAATACCGGGTTGTGCGCGTCCGCCCGCTGGCGGCGTTTCCTGGCGCCTTATCTGAATTGCATCGCGTGTCCTCGCCTCTTACCGTTTCCGATTTCGACTACACCCTGCCGCCCGAGCTCATTGCCCAGTCTCCTGCGGCGCAGCGCGGCGGCAGCCGCCTGCTGCACCTGGACAGCGCCGGTGCCTTGCACGACCGCCAGTTCCCCGACCTGGCCGGCCTGCTGCGGCCCGGCGACCTGCTGGTGTTCAACGACACCCGGGTCATCAAGGCCCGCCTGACCGGCCACAAGGCCTCGGGTGGCAAAGTGGAAGTGTTGGTTGAGCGCATCATCGAACCGACCCGCGCGCTGGCGCACGTGCGCGCCAGCAAGTCGCCCGGCCCGGGCACCACGCTGCACCTGGCCGGCGCCTTCGACGCCACCGTGCTGGGCCGCGCCGGCGAACTGTTCGACCTGCGCTTTCCGGCGCCGGTGCTCGACCTGCTGGACGCCCACGGCGCCACGCCGCTGCCGCCCTACATTACCCATGCCGCCGATGCCACCGACGAGTCCCGCTACCAGACCGTCTACGCCCGCGAGCCGGGTGCCGTGGCCGCGCCCACCGCCGGCCTGCATTTCGACCAGGCCATGCTGGAGCGGGTGGCCGAGCTGGGCGTGGAGCGGGCCTTCGTCACCCTGCACGTCGGTGCCGGCACCTTCCAGCCGGTGCGGGTGGACAGCCTGGCGGAGCACATCATGCACGCCGAGTGGTACACGGTAGGCCAGCCGGTCATCGACGCCATTGCCCGCGCGCGCGCCCGCGGCGGCCGCGTGATCGCGGTGGGCACCACCAGTGTGCGCGCCCTGGAATCGGCGGCCGCCCAGAACCCCAACGGCCCGCAGGCGCCGCTGGCGCCGGTACGGGGCGATACGCAGTTGTTCATTACTCCCGGCTACCAATACCAGGTGGTCCAGGCGCTGCTCACCAACTTCCACTTGCCGCAGTCCACCTTGCTGATGCTGGTGTCGGCCCTGGCCGGCATGGAACCGATCCGCCGCGCCTATGCGCACGCCGTGGCCCAACGCTATCGCTTTTTCAGCTATGGCGATGCGATGTTCATCGAATCGCCCGCCCCCTGACCATGACCGGACTGAACTTCGAACTCCTGGCCACCGACGGCGGCGCCCGCCGCGGCCGCATCACGCTGAACCACGGCGTGGTCGAAACCCCCATTTTCATGCCCGTGGGCACGTACGGCAGCGTCAAGGCCATGCTGCCGCACGAACTGAAGGAAATCGGCGCGCAGATCGTGCTGGGCAACACTTTCCATCTGTGGCTGCGGCCCGGCACCGATATTCTGGACCGCCACGGCGGGCTGCATGGCTTCATGCAATGGGACAAGCCCATCCTGACCGACTCTGGCGGCTTCCAGGTGTTCAGCCTGCAAGGCATGCGCAAGATCACCGAAGAAGGCGTGAAATTCGCCTCGCCGATCGACGGCGCCCGGCTGTTCCTGACGCCCGAAGAGTCCATGCGCATCCAGCGTTCGCTGAATTCCGACATCGTCATGGTGTTCGACGAATGCACTCCCTACCAGATCGACGGCCGTCCGGCCACGGCCGAAGAAGCCGCCCGCTCGATGCGCATGTCGCTGCGCTGGGCGCGCCGCTCGCGCGAGGAGTTCG
>DASPIV010000355.1:0-9698 GCA_035628955.1 Bordetella sp. | reverse complement strand
CCGGCAGGGTGCCGGGGCCGAACAGGTCGCCGAACACATTGACCGGGTCGGACTGGGGCGGCTGCGGTCCGGCGCCCAGGGGCGGTTCCAGGTCGTCCGGCACGGCGTCGAACGGTGCCGGGGCATTCGGAAAGGCGTCGGGCGCGGCGGATGCCGGCGTGAAACCGGTGCGTGGGGGTTCAGTGCCGGGCTCCCATGGGCTGTCAGACACCTGGGGGGCGGGCGCCGTGCCACCGGCGAGCGGCGGCTCGGGATCCATGTCAGGCACTCTTGTGGTGTCTGGCACCGATGCGGGATGTTGTTCTGGAGAGGGGCTCTGATGGATCGTGTGGGTGTCGGGCGGCGTGAGGTCCACGCCTTCCAGCAGCGGGCTCTCAAGCAGCGGGTCGGGCTCGGCGTATGCGGCCGGCAGCGCGGCCGCAGCGGCCGCAGTAGCGTTGCCCAGGGGCGCGGCAGGGTCTTCGGCCTTCAGTGTGTATGGCCCGATGGCCAGCTCGTCGCCCGGCGACAAGGGTACTTCCTGGTCGCGCGTGACGGTGCGGCCATTGACGCTGACATGGCTCATGCCGCTGAGGTTGACCAGGTAGCACGCGCCATCGCTGATACGCAGCGCAGCCTGCACGCGGCAGATACCGTGCGCGTTGTCGGGCAGCGCCAGGTGATTGTCGGCCGAGCGTCCCAGCGTGCCGCCGGGCGCCTGGAATACCACCGACAAGGGGGGCAGGCCCGGCTCGTCGCGACGTGGCAGAACGGTGAGTCTCATGCAGGAAATCTCCGGTGCTACACGCGCATGGATGCGGTGCGGACGCCCCGATGATAGCCACCGTTGCCGACCTAAATGATTTCGGTGCGTTAGGAAAATATATCCAAGCGCGAGAAATTCCAACCGGTACCGTAACAGTAGTAACTATTTCTGTATTTACACGACAGTTTCTTGTTTTTCCCTTGTCATACACGCTTTCTCCATAATCCCAGGGGGCATTCCGCGAATTATGGTGTTCCGCAAGACCGCAACTTTCATCCTCCGAGGGCTTTGCGCAAGCCTTGCCGCCCTGGTCCTGCTGGTGGGCTGTTCTTCCACCGCCCGGCGCGTGCCTGTGCCCTACGCCATCGAGTTGAGCGTCGATCCGAAGGTGAATCCCGACGTGCACGGGCGCCCCTCGCCTATCCAGGTCACCATTTATGAGCTCAGCTCTTCCAGTGCCTTCGAGTCGCGCGACTTCTTCTCGCTGCAAGCCGACCCGCAAGCCGCGCTGGGCAAGGAATTGCTCAACACCGACCAGACCATTCTGCGTCCGGGCGAAACCAAGACGCTGCAGTACACAGGCAGCGCCGATGCACGCATGGTAGGCATCGTCGCGGCCTACCGCGAACTCGAGAAAAGCCATTGGCGGCTGGTCGTGCCGCTGCCCGAAGCCCAGAACACCAACATCTACAAGGTATGGCAGTTCTCGCCCAACGAAGAGACGATCAAGGTATCGGTGAAAGACAACGGGCTGGCCGTTACCGACCGGGAGCGTTCCTGGTGGCCTTTCTAGGCACGGGCCGGCGCACCGGTCGCCGGTGCCCGCCCGCAAACTCATTGCAAGCATAGCCATGGCAGAGAAGAACAAAGTTGTATGGTCAGAGGGGATGTTCCTGCGTCCCCAGCATTTCCAGCAGTTCGAGCGCTATCTGGAAGGAATGTTGCAGCAGCGCGCCGCTTCGCTACAGGGGTTTTTCTGGGGCTTCAGCCATCTGGCCCTGGATCGCGATGCACTGGCGGTGGGCAAGCTGGTGCTGACCCAGGCGCGCGGCGTGCTGCCCGACGGCACGCCGTTCGAGTTCTCGCACCCCGACGAGGCGCCCGCGGCGCTCGAGGTGCCCGAGCAGGCGCAAGACGTGCGGGTCATGCTGGCCCTGCCGCGCATCCGGCCTGGCGCCACCGCCGTACAGTACGAAGACGAGGCCGATTCCCTGGCCCGCTACCTGGTGCAAGAGGCCGAGGTCGAGGATTCGGGCTCGATGGGCCTGGAACCCGCCTTGCTGCAATTGGGGCGGTTGCGCCTGCGCCTGATGCTCGAGACCGACCTCAGCGACGAATGGCTGGGCCTGGGCGTGGTGCGCATCATCGAGCGCCGCGCCGACAACCGCGTCGTGCTCGACGAGCGCTATATCGCGCCCTGGCTGTCGGCTGGCGCGCATCCGCTGCTGCTGGGCTTCGTGCAAGAACTGCACGGGCTGCTGACTGCGCGCAGCGAGGCCCTGGCCATGCGCCTGTCGCAGCCGGGGCGCGGCGGCGTGTCCGAAGTCTCGGATTTCATGCTGCTGGAAACGGTGAACCGCTACATCGGCGCGCTGTGGCATGCCCGCCAGGCCGAGTGGCTGCATCCCGAACGGCTGTTCCACGACTGGCTGATGCTGGCCTGCGACCTGTCGACGTACACGGCGGTATCGCGCCGCCCCGAAGTGCTGCCTGAATATGAGCACGACGATCTGCAAACGACCTTCGGAACCTTGATGGACGAACTGCGCCGGTCCCTGTCGGCCGTGCTGGAGCAGCATGCACTGCAAATCCCCTTGCAAGACCGCGGCCAGGGCGTGCGCGTGGCGCAGATCCCCGACCTGGAGCTGTTGCGCACGGCGGGTTTCGTATTGGCGGTACACGCCGACATGCCGTCGGACACGGTGCGCTCGCGCTTTCCCGCGCAGGTGAAGATCGGCCCGGTCGAACGCATACGCGACCTGGTGCACTTGCAGCTTCCGGGTGTGACGGTGCGCGCCCTGCCGGTGGCGCCGCGGCAGATTCCCTACAGCGCCGGCCACGTATATTTCGAGTTGGACAAGGGCGGCGACTTCTGGAAACAGCTGGAGCGCACCGGCGCGCTGGCGTTGCACCTGGCGGGCGAATTTCCTGGGCTGTCCATGGAATTCTGGGCCTTGCGCGACTAGGCCGGAGACATCATGCACGCATCCGATACCGCCATGCCCGGCCCGCTGGGCGGAGGCATTCCCGAAGGGGCCGCCTCGGCGTCGAGCCGGCTGCGGCCCAATGAGTATGTGATCAGCGGCTCGAACCCGCTGGTGGCGGCCGCCAACCCGCTGCTCGACCTGATTCCGCAGATCCGCGCGACGACCTCGCATCCTTCGCCGGCCATGCTGCGCGAGCACTTGCTTGACGAGATCCGCCAGTTCGAACTGCGTGCGCAGCAGGCGGGCATACCCAACGAAACCATTCTGGGCGCGCGCTATTGCCTGTGCACGGCGCTGGATGAAGCGGCCGCGCTGACCCCCTGGGGAGGCAACGGCGTCTGGTCGGCGCACAGCCTGCTGGTGACGTTTCACAACGAGACCTGGGGCGGCGAGAAATTCTTCCAGCTGCTGGCCAAGCTGTCGCAAAACCCCAGCCAGCACCTGGATCTGCTGGAACTGCTGTACTACTGCCTGGTGTTGGGTTTCGAGGGCCGCTACCGCGTGGCCGACAACGGCCGCTCACAGCTCGAGACGCTGCGTCAGCGCCTGCTGCGCATCTTGCGCAGCGCGCGCGGCGATTACCCGCGCGCATTGTCGCCGCATTGGCAGGATGTGCCGGCCCAGGCGCAACTGCGGCGCCTGCCTATCCCGCTGTGGGTATTCGGCGCGCTGGCCGCGGTGTTGGCGCTGGCCATTTACTGGGCCCTGGCCTGGAGCCTGAGCCGGCAATCCGATGCGGTGTTCACCGCGGTCAGCAACCTGAAGCCGCCCACCGTGCAGATCGCTCCTGCTCGCAGGCCGGCCCCCGCGCCGCGCCTGGCAGTTTTCCTGGCACCCGAGATCCGCGACGACCTGGTCACGGTGCGCGACGAGGTCGACCGCAGCGTGGTGGTGCTGCGCGGCGACGGCCTGTTCGAATCCGGCTCCGCCGCGGTGCGCGAACAGTACCTGCCGGTGCTTTCGCGCGTGGCCGATGCCTTGCGCGAGACCGAGGGCAACATCCTGGTGCGCGGCTACAGCGACAACATCCCCATGCGCGGGGCCCGCTATCCATCGAATTGGCACTTGTCCCAGGCGCGAGCCGATGCGGTCAAGGAGCTGCTGGAAGGGCGCCTGGAAAATCCGCAGCGCGTGCGCGCCGAAGGGCGCGGCGACGCCGATCCCGTGGCGCCGAACGATACGGCAGCGGGGCGGTCGCGTAACCGCCGCGTAGAAATCACGCTGATGGTGCCGCCGGTACCTCGGGAAGAGACGGTCGAGGGTGCGCGGCAATGATCCATAACGTATTTGGTTTCCTGTTCAGCCGGGGTTTGTGGAATTTCCTGGGCCTGGTGGCCCTGGCGCTGCTGATCTGGATTGCCGGGCCGCTGCTGGCCATCGGCACGACGCGGCCGCTGGAAAGCGAGACCACGCGCATCATCGTGATAGCCGTGTTGTTCGGTTTGTGGCTGCTGCGCATCTTGTGGCGCAAGTGGCGCGAAGGCCGCTTGAATGCGCAATTGCTGGGCCAGCTGCGCAGGCCCGCTGCCAAGAAGAAAGTCGAACCGGAGCCCGGCAATCCGGAGATCCGCCAACTGGAAGAGCGCTTCAACGAAGCGGTCGAGCTGCTGCGCAAGACTCGCTTCGAAGGCGGCAAGCGGCGCCTGTCGCTGGACCGCTTCTCGAAACAATACCTGTACCAATTGCCGTGGTACGTCATTATCGGTGCGCCCGGAGCCGGCAAGACGACGGCCCTGGTGAATTCCGGCCTGAACTTCCCCCTGGCCGACCGCTTCGGCAAGGTGGCGCTGCGCGGCGTGGGCGGTACGCGCAACTGCGACTGGTGGTTTACCGACGATGCGGTGCTGCTCGACACCGCGGGCCGCTACACTACCCACGAAAGCGACGCCACCGGCGACGAGGAAGAATGGAAAGGCTTCCTGCGCCTGCTGTCGAAGTACCGCGGGCGCCAGCCCATCAATGGCGCGATGCTGACGGTCAGTGTCGAAGACCTGCTGGCCGCCTCCGATGCCGAGCGCGTGCAGCATGCGGCGGTGCTGCGGCGGCGGCTGCAGGAACTGCGTGAGCAGCTGGGTATCCAGTTTCCGGTATATGTGCTGGTGACCAAGGCCGACCTGCTGTCGGGCTTTGAAGAGTATTTCACTTCGTTCAACCGCGAAGACCTGTCGCAGGTGTGGGGTTTTACGCTGCCCTATACGCGCACCCAGGAAGCCGATTTTGATTTGTACGAGGCCTTCCATGCCGAGTACCGGCTGCTGCAGCGCCGCCTGGACGATGCGCTGCCCGAAGTGCTGGCGGCCGAGACCGATGCGGCGCGCCGCGCGTTGGCCTACATGCTGCCGCAGCAGTTCGCCGGCCTGCAGGCAGTGCTGGGACACTTCCTGAGCGATGTGTTCGCTACCTCGAAGTACGAGGCGCGCCTGGTGCCGCGCGGAGTCTACTTCACCAGCGGCACGCAGGGCGGCGAGACCTTCGACCAGGTCACCGGCCACCTGAAGCGCTACCTGCGCATCGACGGCGGCCCCGCACCGGCAGCCACCGTGCCGGGCGAAGGAGAAGGGCGCAGCTACTTCCTGAAGGGCCTGCTGCAGGACGTGATCTTCCGCGAAGCGGGCCTGGCCGGGCGCAACCTGCGCTGGGAACGCCGCTATCGCCGCCTGCACTGGGCCGGCTACGGCCTGATCGCGGCGCTGCTGGTGGCCTTGTTGGTGGGCTGGGCGATCAGCTACCGCAACAACAAGGCCTACGTCGCCGAAGTGTCCCGCCGCGTGCCCACGGTAGAGAACCTGAGCCGCGAGATCAAGATCACGCGGGCCGGCGACGTGCTGGGCCTGATGCCGTTCCTGGACAGCTTGTGGTACTTGCCGCGGCATGCCAACTTCGAGCTGGATGCGCCGCCCCTGAACTACCAGTTCGGCCTGTACCAGGGGCAGAAGATGCAGGCGGCCGCGCAAGGCGTCTACCGGGACACTCTGGAACAAGTGCTGCTGCCGCAGATCGCCCGCCGGGTCGAGACCGCGCTGCGTTCGGCCGCCCCGGGCGACCTGGAATTCTCTTACGAGGCGCTGCGGGCCTACCTGATGCTGTACGAGGCGGACCACTACGATGCCGAGTTCATGCACGCCTGGCTGCTGTCCGACATGCAAAAGACCTTGCCCGAGGGCTACACGCGCCGCCAGTACGATCTGATGTCGCTGCATTTGCGCAACCTGGTGCAGGGCCGCGTGCTGTCTTCGCCCTTTCCCCGCGACGACGAATTGGTCAACGAGGCGCGCGAGCGGCTGGCGCGCTATACCCTGGCGCAGCGTGCCTATAGCCGGTTACGCCGCATGCTGGCCAACAGCAGCGAGCAAGGCCCCGAGCAGACCGCCATTACGCTGGGCGGGCCGCAAGCCAGCGCCGTGTTCGTGCGCAAGAGCGGTAAGCCGCTGACGCAGGGAATTCCGTCGCTGTACAGCTATGACGGCTACTGGAAGATCTTCAACCAGCGCGTCACGCGCGTGGCCGACCTGCTGCGCCAGGACGATGCCTGGGTACTCAACATCGAGGCGCCGGGTATCCTGGATCAACGGGCGCAGCAGCAACTGATCGTGGACATCAAGCGCTTGTACATGAATGACTATGTCGAGCAATGGGACGGCTACCTGAACGACCTGCAACTGGCTCCCACCACATCGCTGCTGCAGAATATCCAGATGGCGCGCACGCTGTCGGCGCCCGAGTCGCCGCTGGTGAAGTTGGTGCAGGGAGTGGCGCGCGAGACCTCGCTGCTGCGCGATAGCGGAGACGGGCAGTCGTTGATGGACCAGGCCCGCAACCGTGTCAGCAGCACGCGCGAAGCACTGGAGCAGATGTTCGGCCCGACCGGGCCGAGCTCCGCGGTGCGCGCCGATGCCTCGGATGAAAAGCTGGAACGCATCGTCGACCTGCATTTCGAGCCGTATCGCCGCCTGGCGCAAAGCGAGGGCCAGGGCACCCCGCCCGCCATCGCCGCCACCACCGGGCTGATCAACGAGCTTTATACCTACCTGACCGCTGCCGATGCCGCGCTGCGCAGCGCCAGTCCGGCACCGGGGTCGGACGTGGTCACCAAGCTGCGCGCCGAGGCCGGCCGGCTGCCGGAACCGCTGCGCAACTTGCTCAATACCTTGTCGGTCAAGGCGTCGGGCGAGATATCCGAGGCCACCCGGGAACGCATGGGCGACACGGTGACGGCCACCATCGGCGTGTTCTGCCGGCAATCGATCGCGGGCCGCTATCCCTTTGCCAGCGGATCGTCGCGCGACGTGGCGCCCAACGATATGGCGCGGCTGTTCGGCCCCAACGGCATGATGGACGATTTTTTCCAGAAGCACCTGGCTACCCAGATCGATGTGTCGGGGTCGCGCTGGCGCTTCAAGCCCGGCATCGACGGGCAGCAGGGCGACAAGGCGGCCTACCTGGACTCGTTCCAGCGCGCCGGCGTGATCCGCGATGTGTATTTCACGGCGGGCAATCCGCTGCCGTCGTACCGCGTGGCGATCCGCCCGCTCGAGATGGACGCGCAGATCACTCAGTTCCTGATGGACGTGGACGGCCAGACCGTGCGCTATGCGCACGGGCCGCAGGTCGCCACCAACGTGCAGTGGCCGGGTCCGCGCGGCAGCAACCAGGTGCGCATCGAGCTGACTCCGCAGACCGGCCCGGCCGGATTGTCCGCATCGGGGCCATGGGCGCTGAACCGCTTGCTGGACAAAGCGCAGTTGCGGCGCGGGTCATCGCCCGAGATCACCATCGCGACCTTTGACATCAACGGACGCAAGGTTGTGCTGGAGATCACCGCCAGCAGTGTGAAGAGTCCTTTCCATCTTGCCGAGATGCAGGGGTTTGCCTGCCCCGGCCGCTAGAGACGGAATCCGCCATGGACGACGCAAAAGGAAAACTGGGGTGGTACGGCAAAATTCCCGCCGCGGGGGACTTCGTGCATCGCCGCTTGCCGCGCGAATTGATCGCCTGGTGGGACCGCTGGCTGCAATATGGCCTGGCGGCGCTGAAACAGGCGCCCGACGACAGCGCGGCACGCAGTTTTGCGGCCGCGCCGATCTGGAACTTCGCCATTCCATCGGGGCCCAGCGGCAACGGGGCGCAACTGGGCTGCATCGCGCCCAGCCGCGACCGGGTGGGGCGGGGCTACCCCCTGTGCGTGATCATGTCCATACCCGAAGATGTCTATCACAGCACCATGCTCGATGGTGCCACCGATTACTACCGGCAGATCGGTGCCAGCATGCTCTCGGCAGTGCGGCATGGCTGCGCGGCGGAGCAATTCGATCGCGAACTGCAGGACATCCGGGTGCCGGGTATCGTGCTGCCGGTAGAGCGGTCCAGCGGCAGCGACATCATGGACATTCTCAATGCCGGCCTGGACGACGCCGCCGAGCCGGTCTCGCAGCGCAGCCTGGCGGCCTGGCCCGATTTGCCGTTCTGCTTCAATCCCAGTTCGCACACCAGCTACTGGTGGACCAACCAGGTCGATGGCGCGGCGCTGCAAACCTATGTGCACGGCGGATCGTTGAACGCCGCGCTGTTCACCCGATTGTTCGCGTCGCTGCCAGCCTGGCGCTAGTCAACGACCCTTCACGTGCCCGGAGTCCTGTATGAGCGCAACTTCCGCCACCTTGCCGAATCGTGATGTGCCCACCGGTGCCGGTCTCGGCCATCGGCCGTTGAGCGCGATCGCGGCGGCCGCCGGCGGCGGCGTGCCCCAGGCGCGTATCCGCCGCGTGCTGGCCGACCTGGCTGTGTCTCTGGTCGAACTGCACAGGCAGGGCCGCGTGCATGGCGCCATTGCCATGAGCACCGTCGGCCTGGACAGTTCGGGCAAGGCGCATCTGCTGGTACCGCCGCTGGAACCCTCTGCCGACGCCGAAGGCGGCGCGCGCCTGGAAGGCTACGCCGCATTCGAGCAATACACCGATGATTCCGAGCGGCCCTGCGGGCCCTGGACCGACATCTACGCCTTGAGCGCGGTGGCCCACAGCATGCTGGTGGGTGCCGCCCCGCCGGGGGCGCTGGCCCGCTGCGTGAAGGACACGTATGTGCCGCTGTCCGGGCGCGAACTCGGGGCCTACGATCCCGCCTTCCTGCAGGCGGTGGACCGCGGCTTGTCCATGATGCCCGCGGCCCGCCCGCAGGACCTCGAGGCTTTTTCGCAGGTTTTCGGCCTGGGCCTTTCCTTGCAGCCCGTAGCCGAGCCGCAAGCCGCCCAGCCGCCCGTCGAGCCTGAATTGCCGCCCGTCGCGGCGCCACCGAAGGCCGGGCCGGGGCCGCGCGTGCCGCTGCTGGTGATGCTGAGTGTATTGGCCGCCGTGGCGTTCGCGGTTTATCTGTGGCTGCGCCCCGGCGCGCCCAGCACGCAATTGGCCGGCCGGACGGTGCCTGCGGCGCCGCCTCCGGCAACCGTGCCCCCCCAGCCCGAGCCGCCCGTGCCGACGCCCCCCGCGTTGTCCGAGCTGGGCGCGCCGCGGGCGGCCGATCCGGCGGTACCGCCCGCCCAGGGTACCGCCCCGGCGGCACCATCCGAGCCAGATACGTCAACGCTGCCCGGTGCTACGCCGCCTGCGGCTTCCGCGCCGCCAGCCGCCCCGGCACCCCTGGATGGTGCCGCGCCTCCGGCCGATGCGGGGGGCGCCAGTACTTCCGATGCGCCGGCCGAATCGAGTATGCCGGCCGAATCGAGTATGCCGGCCGAATCGAGTATGCCGGCC
>DASPIV010000354.1:0-18678 GCA_035628955.1 Bordetella sp. | reverse complement strand
AACCGCTTTTGGCGGCCTTTTCCTGGCAGTAGTCGTCAGGCGTCATAAATCAGTGAGCATCCCATCAGTTTTCCAGCGCGCCACGCCACGCATTACGACAGCGCTCCGCAAGCGGGGACGCCACGGATCCGGCTCCGCCGGTCCGTCGGCGTCGCCCCCTTGAGGGGGACGCGCGCAGCGCGCCGGGGGTGGGGCCTATACAGTTCGCCACAGCATGACCGCCCAGTCGCGCACGCCCAGTTCCGGGCGGTTCATGAATACGTCGTAGCCGCTGCGCTCGATGCGTTCCAGGATACGTAGCCCGCCTTGTACCACTATGCGCAATTCCAGGCCGATACGGCCGGGCAGGCGGCGCGCCAGTGGAGCGCCAGAGTGTAGCAGTGCCCGCGTGCGCTCGACCTGGAAGGCCATCAGCGCGCGCCATGCGGGAGTAAGCCGGCAGGCAGCCAGGTCGTCTTCGGTGACGCCATGGTGCTGCATGTCGGCACGTGGCAAGTAGATGCGCTGCTTGCGCCAGTCCACCCGCACATCCTGCCAGAAATTGACGAGCTGCAAGCCGCTGCAGATGGCGTCGGACTGGATCAGGTTTTCGGGCGTCGCGGCCTCGTACAAATGCAGCATCAGGCGGCCCACCGGGTTGGCCGAGCGAGAGCAATAGTCCAGCAGCGCGGCGTAGTCCTCGTAGCGCTTGACCATGACGTCTTGCTCGAAGGCCGACAGCAGGTCGAAGAACGGCGTAATGGGCAACTGGTGGCGCGCAATGGTGCGCGCCAGCGGCGTGAAGATGCCGGCCAGCTCGGGCGCGGCCGCCGGCACGCTGCCAGGCTCGGCGCCGATGCGGTGCAATTCGGCGCGAAAGGCGGCCAGGCTGGCCAGGCGCTGCGCATCGCTGGCCGCGCCCTCGTCGGCGATGTCGTCGGCCGCGCGCGCGTAGCGGTAGATATCGGTTACCGGCCCACGCAGCCGCCTAGGCAGCAGCAGTGAGGCAACCGGGAAGTTCTCGTAGTGGTCGACAGCCATAAATGATGCGGATAGCGGCCCCATGGCCGCAGTGCCGGTATTTTAGTGGGGCTTTTTTGCCTGCGTGGCGGCATGGCGGCCACAATGGCAGATCAGTTAGACTAGGCGCCACAGGATTGTTCCCATGCCCCGCCCCATTCACGCTTCTATTTCGCTTGCCGCGCTTGGCCACAACCTAGACGTGGTGCGGCGTCACCTCGACCAGGCCGCTCAGGCGGCCTCGGGCAGGGCGCCTTCCATCTGGGCCGTCATCAAGGCCAACGCCTACGGCCACGGTATCGAAGCCGCCGTGGCGGGCTTCTCAGCCGCGCAGGGGTTGGCCATGCTCGACCTGGCTGAAGCGGTGCGCTGCCGCGAAGCCGGGTGGGGCGGGCCCATCCTGCTGCTCGAAGGTTTTTTCCAGCCCGCCGATCTCGAACTGGTCGATCGCTACCATCTCTGCGCCACCGTGCACACGCGCGAACAGCTCGACATGCTGGCGCACGCCCGGCTGTCGCGGCGCGTGGACATCATGCTCAAGCTCAATAGCGGCATGAACCGCCTGGGTTTCAGCGCCGATGCCTATGGCAGCGCGCACGCGCGTGCGCTGCAATTGCGCGAGCAAGGGGTGGTGGGCGCCATCGGCAAAATGACGCACTTCGCCTGTGCCGACGGTACCCAGGGGGTGGCGGGCCAGATGCAAGTGTTCCAGCGCGTCACGCAAGAGCTGGACGATGGCCCGGTCAGCGTGTGCAATTCGGCCGCCACGCTGCGCTATCCGCAAATTGCCGTGGCGCATGGCGCGCAGGCACACTGGGTGCGCCCCGGCATCTGCCTGTACGGCGCTTCGCCGTTCGCCGACGCCGAAGCGGCCACGTTCGGCCTGCGGCCGGCCATGTCGCTGCATTCGCAGATCATAGCCGTGCAAGACCTGCCTCCCGGCGCGGAAGTCGGGTACGGCGCTACCTTCCGCGCCGAACGTCCCATGCGGGTGGGCGTGGTGGCTTGCGGCTATGCCGACGGCTATCCGCGCCATGCGGGCACCGGTACGCCCATCACCGTGGGCGGCGTGCGCACCCGCCTGGTCGGGCGCATATCCATGGACATGCTCATGGTGGATCTCGATCCCGTTCCGGCCGCGGGCATCGGCACGCCCGTGTCGCTGTGGGGCCAGGATGGCCCTTCGGTCGACGAAGTCGCCACGGCCGCGGGTACCATCGGCTACGAATTGTTGTGCGCCCTGGCCCCTCGGGTGCCGGTCAAGCGCGACCCCTGATCTTTCTTTAGCGAGATTCCCATGAAAGACAAATGCGTGCTTGTAACGGGTGCCACCAAGGGCATCGGCTGGGCATTGACCCAGCGGCTGGCCGACCTCGGCTGCCATGTCGTGGGTATCGCCCGTAATACCGATCACATTGATTTCCCGGGCTATCTGTATGCCTGCGACCTGGCCGACGCCGGGCGTACCGAAGAAGTGCTGCGCGAAATACGCGACAAATTCCCGGTCGACGCCATCGTCAACAATGTGGGCCTGGTGCGGCCCCAGCCGCTGGGTGAAATCGACCTGGCTTCGCTCTACAACGTGATGGACTTGAACGTGCGCGTGGCGGTGCAGGTCACGCAGGCCTTCGTCGAATCGATGAAGGTGCGGCGCACCGGGCGCATCGTCAACGTGTCCAGCCGTGTCATCCATGGCGGATACGAACGCACCAGCTATTCGGCAGCCAAAAGCGCGCTCATCGGATGCACCCGCACCTGGGCGCTCGAACTGGCCGAATATGGCGTCACGGTCAACGCCGTGGCCCCCGGCCCGATCGAAACCGAACTGTTCCGCGTGGCCCAGCCGGCCGGCAGCGATGGCGAAAAACGGGCAATGGCCTCCATTCCCATGAAACGCCTGGGTACGCCAGCCGAAGTGGCGGCCGCCATTGCCTTCCTGCTGTCCGACGATGCCGGTTTCATCACCGGCCAGGTGCTGGGCGTAGATGGCGGCGGCAGCCTGGCTGGCCGCTGAGGCGGCTGCCAGGCCTGGCAATGGCCGATGGGCTGCTTTTCAGGGTGCTGCCGGCAACAGCGCCTGCAGGTCGGGCGGCAGGACCGTGCCTGGGGCTTCGCGCCGCAAATCCTGCAGGGCCTGTCGCGCGGCATCGCGCTGGCCGCCTTGCAGCAGTTCGCGGATGTGCGCGATGCGCGCATCGATTCGCGGGGCGGCAAAACTGCCGGCGGCCGACTGGCCGGGCGATGTCCGGCCGCCCGCGCCATCCGGCTGCACGCTGTCTTGCTGCAGGCGCAGCGCGGGGGCGGGTGGCGTCTCTGCCGCTGCGCCGGGCTGGGCTTGCGGTACGGGTGCGGGTGCCGTCTCGGGGGCGTAGCGGCGCAGCGCAGCCGGCGCCTCGGGCCGCGCAGGCGCCGCCGCGGGGGGCGGCATAGCCCGCGGCGGGCTGGCCAGTTCGGCATCGACCGCAGGCGCATCGGGCAGGTTGGCCATGTCGGGGTCCTGGAAATCGGTCACCAGGAACAGGCATGCGGTCAGCACGATCGACGCGGCTACGCCCCAGCCGGGATGCCATAGCCGGCGCTGGCGCTGCACCCGGCGGTCGGCCGCCACGGCGCGTGCGGCAGCCTCGTGCACCGCCGCATCCAGGCCGGGGTCGGGCTCGGTACGGGGCAGCGTGCGATACAGGGCCCGCAGGTCCAGGTCGTCGTCTTCGTCGTGCGGAGGTCGGGGGTGGGCCGTCATGCGCCTAATTCCTCGCGGATGCGCTGCGTGGCATAGCGCAGGCGCGATTTCACGGTTTCGCGCGGTGCGCCGGTCACGTCGGCAATTTCGTCCAGGCTCAGATCGTGTTCCAGCCGCAGCAGTATGGCATGGCGCTGTTCGTCGGGCAGCTTTTCGATGGCAAGTTGCAGGCGCCGGCGGGTCTGGAAGTCCGACAACCGCTGCTCGGGCTGCTCGTGTTCGGCTGCCGCCAGGGTGGCCAGCACGGCGTCGGTTTCCTGCGGGTCGGCCTGCGTAGGCTGGCGCCGGTAGGCATCGATGATCAGGTTATGCGCGATCTGCAGCAGCCAGGTGGTAAATCTGGCGCGCGCCTGCCAGCGTGCGCGGGCATCGATCACGCGGCTCCAGGTTTCCTGGAATATGTCGTCGGCCTGGTGCGGATTGCGGGTGCTGCGCAGGATGTAGCGGTACAGCCCGGCACGATGGCGCGCATACAGGGCATCGAACGCGGCCAGGTTGCCGGCACCGTAGGCCTGCATCAGGGTTTCGTCGTCGCTGCCCGGGATGTCCATGGCGGCCGAGTGTATCTGTTCGGCCGCGCTTGCGCATCCGCCGGGTGCCAGCCCGGCGCCCGGCAAAGAGGCCGCCATGGTCATGGCACGGCAGGCGTACCCAGGCTGGCGGCCAACTCGGCCAGGGCGGCCAGTTCGGCGTTCAGGCCGTGCGCATCCTGGCCGCGCGCGCCGCTGGCCAGCGCCGCGATCTGGGCGGGCGTATACCCATCCAGGTACTTGCCGCCGCGCAGCCACTGTGCAAAAGCCGCGGCCGCGGCGGCGCGCCGCATCCCTTCCGAGCCCGGGGCCAGCGTGGCCGCGCGTGCCACGGGCTGCTCGATCAACTGGCTGTCCGTGGCGCCGGGCAGCTTGTAGCGTACGCGTATGAAGGCCAGTTCTGCGCCCGGCTCCGCGGCAGCCGCCTGCCCGCCATAGCGCAATGGATCCAGCCGGGTGCCCGCGCCGCCCGCCGGCGTTATCTCATACAGAGCCGTCACATTGGCGCCCGCACCGATCTCGCCCGCGTCGACTCGGTCGTTGTTGAAATCTGCGCGTGCCAGAGCGCGCTTTTCATAGCCGATCAAGCGGTACTCGGCCACCACGGCGGGGTTGAATTCCACTTGGATCTTCACATCGCGGGCGATGGTATGCAGGGTGGCCGACAATTCCCCGGACAGCACTTTGCGTGCCTCGCGCAGGCTGTCCAGGTAGTGATAGCTGCCATTGCCCGCGTCGGCCAACTGCACGGCCAGCGCATCGTTGAAGTTGCCGCCGCCCACGCCCAGTGTGGCCAGCGCGATGCCGCTCTGCCGCTGCCGGGCAATCTTGTCTTTCAGAATGTCGAGATCGACGGCGCCCACATTGAAATCGCCATCGCTGGCAAGCAGAATGCGGTTGACGCCGTTTTTCACAAAACCCCGGGTAGCCTGGGCATACGCCAGGTTCAGGCCGGCGCCGCCATTGGTCGAACCGGCGGCGTTCAGGCCATCGATGGCGGCATTGATGCGCGCCTTCTGGTCGCCGGGCGTCGAGTCCAGCGTCATCGTTGCCTGGCCGGCATACGTGACGATGGCCACGCGGTCCTGGGGGCGCAACTGCGCCACCAGTTGTTTCAAGGCGCCCTTGAGCAGCGGCAGCTTGTCGCGGCCGGCCATCGAGCCCGACGTATCGATCAGGAAAACCAGGTTGGCCGCGGGAATATCCTGGGGCGCGACCTGGTAGCCCTGAATGCCGATCTTCAGCAATTGCCGGTTGGGGTTCCACGGTGCGGCGGCCAGTTCGGTGGCAATGCTGAACGGCTGGTCGCGCGAGTCCGGAAGGGCATAGCCGTAATCGAAATAATTGATGAACTCTTCTGCCCGCACGGCATTGGCCGGGGGCAGCCGGCCTTCGTTGAGCAGCCGTCGCACATTGGTGTACGAGCCCGTGTCCACGTCCACGCCGAAGGTCGAGACCGGTTGTTCCTGTGCGGCCAGCACCGGGTTGTCGCGATAGCGCGCGTAGTTTTCACGGTCTTCCATCCGCGGTGGCGGATAGTAGCCGGCTGGCTCGTGCAGCAGGGGCGCGCTGGCGCGTTGTGCCACATAAGATTGCGGGGCGTATTCGGCGCGCATGGCCGGGGCCGGGCGCGCCAGCGGCATACCCGCATCCGCCCGGGCTTGGGCTTGGTCGGCAGGCCGGGCCGGGGGCGGTGGCGTGGCGGCGGTGCTTGCCGGGGGCACCGTCCGGCCGGCATCCGCCTGGCCGTCCTGCGGCGCGGGGGTACATGCCGCCAGCAGGGCAGCGCTCAGGGCGGTGCAGATCAGGCGGGCCGGGACATTCTTGGAGTTCATGGTTCGGGTCCTAGTCTGGGGATCGTTATGGTTAAACGCGCCAGCGGGCCCACCGGGGTTGAGATCGGCCCATCATTTTGCAAGAAGACGTATCCGCGCCGCGATGGCGCACGCCCGCCATGGCCGATCGCCGTTGCCGGTAAACTTGCGCCATGGCCAAGCCTCGAACCGTCTATGTCTGCGCCGAATGCGGCGGCACCAGTCCCAAATGGCAGGGAAAATGCCCGCATTGCGCGGCCTGGAACACCCTGGAAGAAACCATCGAATCCAGCGGCCCGGCCGCCGCCGCGCATCGCTATGCGCCGCTGGCCAGTTCCAGTCCGGTGCGCAGCTTGGCTGAAATCGAGGCGCGCGAAACGCCGCGACAGCCCACCGGCCTGGATGAATTCGACCGCGTACTGGGCGGTGGCCTGGTCGCGGGGGCCGTCGTCCTGATTGGCGGCGATCCGGGTATCGGCAAGTCGACGCTGCTGTTGCAGGCGCTGGCCACCATGTCGGCCACCAGCCGCGTCCTGTATGTCACCGGCGAAGAATCGGCCGAACAAGTGGCACTGCGCGCCCGGCGCCTGGGCCTGCAAACCGGCAACGTGAACCTGCTGGCCGAAATCCGCCTGGAAGCCATCCAGGCGGCGGTGTCCGAACAGCGGCCGGCGGTGGCGGTCATCGATTCCATCCAGACTCTCTACAGCGGCGAACTCACCGCGGCGCCCGGCTCGGTCTCGCAGGTGCGCGAATGCGCGGCCCAGCTCACGCGGCTGGCCAAGCAGACCGGCATTGCCATCGTGATGATCGGCCACGTCACCAAAGACGGCGCGCTGGCCGGGCCGCGCGTGCTCGAGCATATCGTCGATACGGTGCTCTACTTCGAGGGCGATACCCATTCTTCCTTCCGTCTGGTACGGGCCTTCAAGAACCGCTTCGGTGCCGTCAACGAACTCGGTGTATTCGCCATGACCGACCGCGGCCTGCGCGGCGTGGCCAACCCGTCGGCACTGTTCCTGTCGCAGCACGAACAGCAAGTGTCCGGCTCGTGCGTCATGGCCACCCAGGAAGGCACGCGACCGCTGCTGGTCGAAATCCAGGCGCTGGTCGACAGCTCGCATGCTCCCAATCCCAAACGCCTGACGGTCGGCCTGGAAGGTAACCGCCTGGCCATGTTGCTGGCCGTGCTGCACCGGCATGCGGGGGTCTCCACCTACGACCAGGACGTGTTCGTCAACGCCGTGGGCGGGGTGCGCATCACCGAACCCGCGGCCGACCTGCCCGTACTGCTGGCCATCATGTCCTCGCTGCGCGACCGGCCTTTGCCGCGCGGGTTCATCGCGTTCGGCGAAGTCGGCCTGGCCGGCGAGATCCGTCCCGCGCCGCGCGGCCAGGAACGCCTGCGTGAAGCCGCCAAGCTGGGTTTCAGCGTTGCCCTGATCCCCAAGGCCAACGCGCCGCGCCAACCCATCGAAGGGCTCGAGATCTGGGCGGTGGACCGGCTGGATGCCGCGCTGGAAAAGCTGCGATGAGCGGCGCCGGAAACACAGTGGCGCCAGTTTTCCAGAACATGGGCATCCCGGAGCACCGGGCATGAGCCTGTGGATCATCGCGGGTATCTGCCTGGCATGCGGCGCGCTCATTGGTTTCCTGGGCGGCGTGCTGGGCATTGGCGGCGGAATGATCGCCATTCCGGCACTGGTGCTGCTGATGGACATGTCGCAGCAACTGGCCCAGGGCACTGCGCTGGTCATGGTGCTGCCCACCATCGTCATGGCCGTGCGCAAATACAACCAGCAGGTGCGCATCGACCGCGCTACGGCCATGGCCGGCGCCATCGGGGCCGTGCTCTTCACCTGGGTCGGCGCGCAACTGGCGCTGGGTATTTCATCGCGTACGCTGCGGCTCAGCTTCGCGGTGTTCCTGTTCTTCGTGGCGGTGTACTACGTGTACAAGCTTGTGCACAGGCCGCGTGCCCCTCGGGCGGGGCAGGCAGCCGGCACGCGTCCCGCGCCGGCGTTCACGCGGCGGCGCGCGGCGTTGCTGGGCGTGGCCAGCGGCACGCTGGGCGGTTTCTTCGGTGTCGGAGGCGCTGTGATGGCGGTACCCATCCTGACCTCGGTGTTCCGGCTGCCCCAGACCTCTGCGCAGGCACTGGCCCTGACCATGGTCATCCCTGGTTCCACGATCGCCCTCGCGACATATAGCTGGGCGGGCCAGGCCGACTGGTGGGTCGGTGTGCCGTTGGCGGCCGGCAGCCTGCTGTTCGTGCCCGTCGGCGTGCGCCTGGCCTACCGCTTGCCCGAGCGCAAGCTGCGCGCCTGCTTCGCCGCCATGCTGTTCGCGACGGTAATGTTGCTGATCGTCGAAGCCTGAACTTCAGGCGGCCCTGCAGCTCATATGACGGTCCGTTAGCGCAGGCAAAACTTTCCGGCGCCGGTGAACCTTATCCGGCGCGTGCTTTCCAATAAAACCGGGCATTCTGTCCGGATTGTTTCAGGAGCACCCACATGACCACACCCGCCCGTATCGCCGCCTTTCTTTCCACGTCGGCGCTGTGCCTGGGCCTGGCTTCCGCCCCGGCCTACGCAAGCCAGCGCGACGCTGATGACCAGCGCGAAGCACGTACGCTGACGCGTGATCGTGAATCGGTTGCCGGCGAGCCCGCCGCCGAAACCGCGCGGCCCGCCGAAGCCGCCAGGGGCCAGGCGAATCAAGATACCCGCAAGCGGTAGCCGCGCACGATCTTCCAATACCAGGCATGCAGCAGCAGGGTCGATAGCGCCAGCCCTATCATGGCCATCAGCCACATCGTGCCCGCACCGACCGGCGAATCGGGTATCACCAGCAGGCGCAGCCAATCCAGCCCGCCGCGCCCCGGGCCAAAGCCCAGCCACCAGCCACCCAGCAGGCCCACGCCGGCCAGCGCCACGACCTGCAGCAGCAGCGGCACCACCGCCACCTTGTAGGCGCGCAGCACGTACGAATTGATGCATTGCATTGAATCGCACAGGTGGAACAGCGGGATCATGGTCAGCAGCGCGCCGGCCACCGCCGCCACCTGGGCGTCGTCGGTATACGCCGCCAATATCGTCGGGCGGCCCACCAGCAGCACCACCGCCGTGGCCAGTGCGCCCAGCACGCCCAGGGCCATGCCGGCCAGTCCGGTGCGCTGCGCCAGGGCCGCCTGGCCGGCACCGATGGCCTGTGCGGTGGCCGCCGCGGTGGCCACGCCCAATGCCATCGGCATCATGTAGCACAGGGCGGCCAGGTTAGACATGATCTGGTGCCCGCCGCTGACATACGTGCCTTCGCGCGCCACCAGCAATGCCATGAAAGTAAAGGCGGACACTTCCACCAAATACGAGCCGCCCATCGGTATGCCCAGGCGCAGCAGTTCTTTTTGGGCCGGCCAACTGGGACGCCCCAGCGTCAGGTTGAAGCGGCGGAAGTAGCGGTCGTGAGTAATGAACCACACGCCCGCCACCAGGCCCAGCCACGACACGATGGCCGTGGCCAGCCCGGCACCCGTCGCGCCCAGGGCGGGCAGGCCGAAATGGCCGTAGATCAGCAGCCAGTTGAAGAAGGCCTTCAGGCCGACCCCGGCCAGATTGATGGTCATGACCACCTTGGGCCGCGATACCGAAGTGCCCAGCGCATAGATGGTGCGAAACACCAGCGCGGCCGGCAGCGCCAGCGCCAGCGCGCGCAGATAGCCCGTTACGCGGTCACGGACCTCGGGAGCAACATCGCCCGACAATGACAGCCAGGCGTCCGGAAACATCATCAGGGCCGCGCCCAGCACGGCCAGGCCCAGCGCCAGCCACACGCCCTGGCCCCAGGTGCGTCCGACATCGGCCAGCCGGCCGGCACCGAAGTGCTGGGCCAGGATGGGGATCAAGGCGTGCACCACGCCCATCAGCCCCACGAAGATCGTGATATAGACGGACATGGACAGCGACATGGCTGCCAGGTCGGCGGCGCTGGCGTGGCCGGTCATGGCGGTGTCGAGCACGCCGAAGGCGATGCCGGCCCATTGGCTGATCAGTACCGGCCAGGCCTGTCGCACAATGCCCAGCATCGCGGCGCGGAAACCGCCGGCGGAAGACGCGGGCCGGATCATTGACGAGGCGTGATACGCAGCAACCGGAACACTTCGTGGCGGTCGGCGCGGCGGCCGCCGCGCCACAATTCCTGGACGCCTTCGCTATAGGCAGCCTCGCCGTCGCGCAGGCGTTCGCGGGTGGTTTGCTGCAGAACCAGCGGGCACTTCGAGTCATAGCTGAGCGTCAGATTGTCGAAGATCAGCAGCGACGCGCGCTGCCCGCTGCCCACGCTCAGTCCGCGCACGCACTCGCCAGGCTGGCGGTACTGTTCCAGTGCCGCCGCCAGTTCGCCCGACATGACGCGATAGCTGCGCGCGTAGTCCACGGCCGGCTGCCACAGCAGCACCAGCAGAATCCAGGTCGCCGTCAGGCCGCTGGCCGACAGCACGGTGCCGCGCCACAGCGCCGACGGATGCGAGCGCAGGCGCCACACCACCAGCACTATCCACGCCGCGGTAACCAGCACGGCCAACGCGAACGCCAGCCACGAAATCACCGGCTCGTAGCCCACGGTCTGACGAGCGATGTTGCGGGAAATCTGCGCCGGCCAGCCGAAATGCAGCGCCACCCAGCCCAGCCAGGCGGTTGCGACGGTTAGCGAAAAACACATCACCGCGAACCAGTCCAGGGTATTGACCACGCCGCGCCTCAGGGTGGGCAGCGAAAATGCGGCCAGGATGGAGCAGGGCACCACCAGCAGGATGAACTCGGAATCGGTGGGTTCGGTCAGGAAGAACAACTGCAGGGCGGCGGACACGGCCAGCACCAGTGGCAGCCAGATGTGCGGCGCATACAGCCAGTCGCGCCAGCGCCATACGGCCAGCAAGGCCAGGGGCCAGGTGGGCCACAAGTACCAGGGCAAGTCGCGCAGCGTGCGCGCCGAGTCCGACAGGCTGGGCCAGTCGAACGATGTGGCGTTCCAGGTTTTCCAGTTGCTGACCCAGTAATCGCTGTGCTGGGTGGCGGGTATCCACCATGCCAGTATCAGTATCGCGGCCACGACCGCGGCCAGCGGCAGCCAGCGGCGCTGCGCCCACAGGGCACTGCGTGGATAGAACGCCACCAGGCTGGCCAGCATGATGGGCAGGGCGCCCACCCAGCCACGCGTCAGGAAACTGGCGGCCAGGGCAAGGCCCAGGGTCGCCGTGCCGGTGATCGGACGGTCGAGCGTGCGGGCCATCGAATAGAACGCCAGGGCCTGCCAGGCCATGATGGCCGGCACGACCGAGGTTTCGTGCGTGCGCTGCAAGATGCCCACCGTGGCCAGCAGCAGCAACAGCGCCGCGTCGGCCAGCATGCGGCCGTAGTCGCGCGCCGACGGCTCGCCGCCGAACGGCAGGGCCAGCGGCTGGGCTTCGGTGCGCCGTCCCAGCAGGTATGTGCCGTACCAGACGCTGACAGTGGTGATACCGAACCAAAGCAGGTTGGGCAGGCGGCCCGCGGAAATATCCCCGATCAGGGGTCCGAACAGCCACATGCACACCGCGCCCGCCCAGGTGATCAGCGGGCCTTCCTCGGCAAAAGCCAGTTGCCCCACCTGCGGCAGCAGCCAGGTGATACCGCCTTCGCGCACCGCGGTGATCATGGTGGCCAGGCCGACCGCGTCGTCGGTCTTCCAGGGATCGCGCATGAACAGGCCGGCCAGGATATAGGCCAGCGACAGCCCCAGCAGCACCAGACGGGGCAATTTGGCGGTGGCCGAGATGGTCAGCCGGGCCGGGGTTGAGCGCGTTATAGGAGACACGGGGCTAATGTAACCGAGCGGCTCGGGCCGGGGGGGCCTGAAACGGGGATGGATGGGGATGTTGCGGAAAAAAAAGCAGCCCGAAGGCTGCTTTTTTGCTGCGCCTCTTTGAGGAGCAGTTTACGACGCGGACTTGACGGTACCGGCCGTACGGGCAAAGCGGGCGCGGAATTTTTCAACGCGGCCGGTTTCCACGATACGGGTTTGCGCACCCGTGTAGAAAGGGTGGGACTCGGACGTGACGTCGCACTTGAACAGCGGGTAGGTCTTGCCGTCGATTTCGACGTTTTCGCGCGTGTGGATGGTCGAACGCGTTACGAACTTGTTGCCCGTTTGCACGTCCATGAACACCACTTCGCGGTATTCGGGGTGAATGCCTTCTTTCATGATGAATTCCGGTTCTTCCGGTCTGGCCGGGGTTTGCGGGTCGCCAGCCGAACGATTTGCCTTGCGACAACCGACAGCCACGTATCCAGGAAGTAACCCCGGATTCTAGCATGGATCTGGCCTTTTGCCAGCCCCGCCGGCAGGGCAGGGCCCCAGACTGGCGCCCAGGTTACAGATCGGTGCGCAACGCCCATATTTCGGGAAACAGCACCACGTCCAGCATCTTTCGCAGATACGCCACGCCCGAGGTGCCGCCGGTGCCCCGCTTGAAGCCGATCACCCGTTCCACGGTGGTGACGTGCCGGAAACGCCACAGGCGAAAGGCGTCCTCCAGGTCGGTCAGTTTTTCGCCCAACTGATACAGGTCCCAGTAGCGCTCGGGCTGGCGGTAGACAGCCAGCCAGGCGGCCTCGACGCCCGGGTCGGCCCGGTAGGGCTGCGTCCAGTCGCGCTCCAGGTGGCTGGCCGGCAGTTCCAGGCCGTTGCGTGCCAACAGCCGCAGCGACTCGTCATAAAGCGATGGCGCCTCGAAGGCGGCCTGGACCGGTGCCAGCAGGTCGGCGCGGTGCGCATGCGGCTTGAGCATGGCGGCGTTCTTGTTGCCCAGCAGGAACTCGATCTGGCGATACTGGTAGCTCTGGAAGCCGCTGGAGCGCGCCAGGTACGGGCGCAGCGCCGAGTACTCAGGCGGCGTCATGGTAGCCAGCACATCCCAGGCATGCACCAATTGCTCCATGATCTTGCTGACGCGCGCCAGCATCTTGAAGGCCGGCGGCAGCCGGTCCTGTGCCACATGGTCAATGGCCGCACGCAATTCGTGCAGCATGAGCTTCATCCACAGTTCACTGGTCTGGTGCTGCACGATGAAGAGCATTTCATTGTGCTCGGGCGACAGCGGATGCTGCGCGCCCAGCAGTTCGTCCAGGTGCAGGTAGTCGCTGTAGCTCATGTCCTGTGCGTAGTCGAGCTGCGCTTTTTCGTCGCGCACAATGGCTTCGGGGCGTTCGGGGGTGTTCATCGGTGTTCTTGCCTCGTGGCGGGCCGTCGTCGCTGCGGCGCGGTCCTGGGTGGGCGGTTCAGCCCAGCTCGCGCAAGACGGCGCGTACCGGGCTGGCATCGGCCTGGGTCAGCGCCAGCGGAAGGGCGATCAGTTCGTAGTCGCCTTCGGCCACATCATCGAGCAGCAGGTTTTCCAATACCCGCATGTCGCGCCGCAGGATGACGTGATGGCTGTCCAGGGTCTTGCTGGATGCGGGGTCGATGCTGGGCGTATCCAGCCCGATCAGCATGACTCCGCGCTCGGCCAGCCACTCGATGGTGTGCGGCGCGTAGGCGCTGAAGTCGTCGGTCCACCAGTCCAGCGCGGCGTGCCGGGCGGTACGCACCAGTACGCGCGGCGGCAGCCCAGCTGCCGCATGCTGCAGGTGTTCGGGCAGGATCAGCGGCCCGCAGTCCAGCGCGTGGATGACCCGGCAGGGGCCCAGAAAGGGCTCCAGGGGTACGGCGCCGATGGCCGGCGCGCCGTTGCGATAGTGCAGGGGCGCGTCGGCATGCGCGCCCGTATGGGGCGACAGCCGGATTTCACTGACATTGACCGGACAGTCCGGCGTCAGCGACCACTTCCAGTGCTGTTGGTATGGCGTGTCGCCCGGAAACACCGGCGACTCGGCCGATACCGGCGGAGAAATATCCCACAGGCGCTTCATCGATGGGCAGTCGGGCGGGGTTGGTTGGTACGGGCATTCCAGTCTAACGAAATTGCCGCCGGTTTGCTGCCCGCAGCAAACCCCGGTGAAACTACAGCAGGCCCAGTTCGGCCATGGACACCACGGTACTACCCGCCACGATCAGGTGGTCGACCAGCCGGATGTCCACCAGCGCCAGTGCCTGCTTCATGCGGCGGCTGAAATCGCGATCGGCCTGGCTGGGCTGCGCTGTTCCCGAAGGATGGTTGTGGGCCAGGATCAGCGCGGCGGCATGGTGGCGCAAGGCTTCGCGCACGACCTCGCGGGGGTACACCGACGCCTGGGCCAGGGTGCCGCGCGCCAGTTCGCCGGTGGCGATCAGGTTGAGCTGGTTGTCCAGGTACAGCGCCAGCACGTGTTCTATAGTGCGATGGGTCAGCGCGGTCTTGAAGTAGTGCTTGACACTACCGGGCTCGGACAGCGTGTGTTGCCGCCTCAATTGCTCTTCGGCGACGCGGCGCGCCAATTCCAGAATGGCCGCCAACGAGCCGGCCTTGGCCGCACCCAGCCCCCGCTGCGACATCAGCTCCTGGGGCGAGGCGGCAAACAGGCCGCGCAATCCGCCATAGCGCTGCAACAGCTGGCCGCCCACGTCGATGGCGGTATGGCCCTGCGTGCCGGTGCGCAGCGCCAGGGCCAGCAGTTCGGCGTCGCGCAGCGAGGCGGGGCCGTGGCGCAGCAGGCGTTCGCGGGGGCGTTCGTGCGGGGGCAGATCTTGGGGCAGGTTCATGGCGCAGGGCGGCAAGGACAAACCGCGACGATGCCGCAAGGGCGCGGCGGGCGGCGTCTCTGTGAACGATTTCGGCCCTGCGTAGTGCTACTTGGAGCGCCATTGGGTCCGGCTGGGCCAAGACGTTCTAAAATCAGGGCTTACCGCCACTTTTCCCACGGTGATCCATCTTGAGCAGCACCCCCGCCGAGCAGGCGCTTTCTCCGGTCCATGCCAACTCGTATCTGACCCTGCACTATCGTATTGCGTTGGCCTCGGGCCCTGCGCAAGGCTCCATCTTTGCCGACACCTTCGATGGCCGCCCCGGTACGCTGCAACTGGGCATCGGGCAATGGGCGCCCGGCCTCGAGGCCGCGCTGCTGGGCCACGCCGAAGGCGAACGCTTCAGCATTACGCTCGAGCCTGCGCAGGCCTATGGCGAGCGCAATCCCGATCTCGTCCAGAAGGTCACCCGCAAGATGCTGGCCGAGCATGCCGGCGCCGACGCCACCTTCGAGCCTGGTGACCTGGTCGAGTTCACCGCGCCCAACGGTGCCCGTTATTCCGGCGTGCTCAAGCAGATCGAGCCCGAATGGGCGCTGTTCGACTTCAATCATCCGCTGGCGGGTACCACGCTGAGCGTCGATGTCCACATCCTGGGGGTCCTGTAATGAACCGTCCGGTCACCGCCGCCGATGCCGAAGTCGTGCTGGCCCAGCCGCGTGGCTTCTGCGCGGGTGTCGACCGGGCCATCGACATCGTCGAGCGCGCCCTCGAGCTGCATGGCGCTCCTATCTACGTGCGCCATGAAATCGTCCATAACCGCTACGTGGTCGAAGACTTGCGCGCCAAGGGCGCGATCTTCATCGACGAACTCGATCAGGCCCCGCCCGGCGGCATCGTCGTGTTCTCGGCGCATGGCGTGTCCAAGGCGGTGCGCCAGGAAGCCGAATCGCGCGGCCTGCAAGTATTCGATGCCACGTGCCCGCTGGTTACCAAGGTGCACATCGAGGTCGCGCGCATGCGCGCCGCCGGCCGCGAGATCATCATGATCGGCCATAAAGGCCACCCCGAAGTAGAAGGCACGCTGGGCCAGGCGCAGGGAGGCATGTACCTGGTCGAGACCGCCGCCGACGTCGCCACCCTGCAGGTCAACGACCCCTCCAACCTGGCGTTCGTCACCCAGACTACGCTATCGGTCGATGACGCGGCTGCGGTATCGGCGGCGCTGCGCGCCCGGTTTCCCGATATCGTCGAACCCAAGAAAAGCGACATCTGCTATGCCACGCAAAATCGCCAGGACGCGGTCAAGGTGCTGGCGCCCAAGTGCGACCTGGTGTTGGTCGTGGGCAGCACCAACAGCTCCAACTCGAACCGCCTGCGCGAAGTCGCCGAACGCATAGGCACCGAGGCCTACCTGGTCGATGGCGCCCATGCCATCGACCCCGCCTGGCTGGTGGGGCGCCAGCGCATCGGCATTACCGCCGGCGCATCCGCGCCCGAAGTGCTGGTGCAGCAAGTGGTGCAGCGCCTGAAGGAACTGGGCGCCGTATCGGTGCGCACCATGCCGGGGCTGGAAGAAAACGTCGCGTTCCCGCTGCCCAAGGGCTTGTCGCGCAAAGCCGAGCCCGACACCGCTGCGCAGCACTAGCGCACGCCGTCAAAGGAGATCCCATGCAGTTGTACAGCTACTTCCGCAGTTCGGCAGCCTATCGCGTGCGCATCGCGCTGAACCTCAAGGGCTTGTCCTACGAATACCTGGGTGTGCATCTGCTGAAAGATGGTGGACAGCAGTTGTCCGAGTCCTATCGCGCGCTCAATCCTGCCGCGCTGGTGCCTACGCTGGTCGACGGCGATGTCGCCATTGGGCAGTCGCTGGCGATCATCGAATACCTGGACGAAACTCACCCGCAGCCGGCGCTGCTGCCCTCCGATCCGGCGGGCCGTGCGCGGGTGCGCGCCATCGCTCAATCCATTGCCTGCGACACGCATCCGCTGAACAATCTGCGCGTGCTCAAGTACCTGAAGCGCACGCTGCAGGTCAGCGATGACGCCAAGAACGACTGGTACAGGCATTGGGTCGACCTGGGCCTGTCCGCGGTAGAGGCCATGTTGGCCAATTCGCCCGCCACCGGCCGCTTCTGTCACGGCGATACGCCCAGCCTGGCCGATCTTTGCCTGGTTCCGCAGGTATACAACGCGCGCCGCTTCGATTGCGATCTTTCCGCCATGCCCACTGTGTTGCGCATCGATGCGGCTTGCCGTGAATTGCAGGCCTTCGACCTGGCCGAGCCCGACAAGCAGCCGGACACGGAATAGGGCGCTTGGCCGCACCGTATGCCAAAAAGAAAAAGGGCAGCCGATGGGGCTGCCCTTTTTACGTATTCCTGGTGCCGGCAAGAGGAGTCGAACCCCCGACCTTCGCATTACGAATGCGCTGCTCTACCAACTGAGCTATGCCGGCGTGACCCGCATAAATAAAGGCTCTACGGGAAAGTAGTCATCCGGATGCGTCGGGCGTGGTGCCAGCCCTGTGACAAATCCATGAGGATTTGACCGCAATGGCTACCATCATTCAAAGATGCGATAAGTTTCTGTGCCGTGTCCGGGTTACTGGCTCGAAGCCTGTATCACGCAGCTTTAACTCCCGGCCTGCCGCCATGCAGTGGGCGCTACAGGTCGAAGACGATATTCGGCGCGGCGTGTTCCAGGTCGAACTCGTCAAGCCTGTCATGAGCCTGGCTCAAGCGCTGGTGCGCTATCAGAAGCACATCACATCGCGGAAGAAATCGGCGATGAAAGAGGTGTCCATCATCCGCGCCCTAGCCTCGGCCTCGATATCGACAAAGCCCCTTGACCAGATACAGGCGTCTGACGTGGCACGTCTGCGTGACAGCCTCGCCAGGGACAAGGCACCGGCTACCGTCGCTCGCCACCTTGCTGTGCTGGGTCATGCGTTCCAGGTGGCGCGATTGGACTGGGGCGTTGCATGCAGCAACCCGGTAAGGGGCATTCGCAAGCCTACCGTTCGCAACCAGCGGGATCGCCGCTATCAGGACGGTGAGTTCGAGGCTGTCATCAAGGCCAGCGACAGCGATGTGCTTCCCGCAGTAGCTGGCTTGGCCTTGGCAACCTGCATGCGCTTGGGCGAAGTGTGGGCCTGCAGTGGCGTTACGTCGATTTGCAGGCCGGTGTGGCGCACCTGGTGGACACAAAGAACGGCCACGGGCGTGATGTTCCGTTAACGGCCAAGGGTGTGGCGATCCTGACGGCTCTACCGCGCAAGGGTGAGCGCGTGTTCAACGTGCGGTCCGATGCCATGTCCAAGGCGTGGCGCAGGGCGGCGAAGCGGGCGCGGCTGGTATACGAGACACAATGCAAACGCGATGGCGTTACGCCTGATCCTGATTGGCTGGTGGGTGTCAGGTTCCATGACAGCCGCCATACGCGGGTTAGCGAGTTGCACGAAATGGGCCTGAGCTTGGGCGAGATTCAGGCGGTGTCAGGTCATCGGACGCTCACGCAATTATCCCGGTACTCCCACGTCCGCGCATCGCATCTGGTGTCTAAGCTGGCCGCACTGGAGGCGGCATGATGAGTGAGCCGCTGCTTTATCGCATGCGCGATTTGGTGCAGACCGTAGGCATGTCCAAGCCAACTATCTATCGCAAGATAAAGGTTGGCGAGTTTCCTCGGCCTGTTAGGTTGTTCAAGGGGTCGGACGATGTTGCGTGGAGGGCAGAGGATATCCGGGCGTGGATCGCAGGCCTTCCCGTTGCTGGCTCCGAAAGTGATCGCGAGTAGCGGCGCTGGGTGACGGCTGCGGCCGGGCTGCCGTATCAGACAAGTAGCGCGTTAACGAACATCGCCCGATAGGCACCGAGCAAGGCCCTTTTTAACC
>DASPIV010000353.1:0-5148 GCA_035628955.1 Bordetella sp. | reverse complement strand
ATTTGCGTAAGCCCGCGCAATCAGCAGCCGCAATGGCATCACGGGCGCCTGCGCCGCCAAGCCCAGCGGCTCGGTCAGGTTCAAGTGCACACCCAGGTCGAGGTCCAGCGCGCGCAGTTCAGGGCCATGGGCGGCGAACGCTAGGCCCTGCGTCAGGCTGCTGATGGCACTGAGCCTTCCCATCAGCGCCAGGTGCAACATGCCGGCATCGACAGCCGTATTCATGCCAAAATCGTCGCCACACACCACCATGCGCTTCCACCAGATTCCCAACTCGCTCTGGCCGGGGTTTTTATCTCCGCTGCCAGATTCGCCATGACCCCTTTGCTCAAACAGATAGGCTGGTTCATTGCGGTCGGCAGCACGGCTGCCGCCACGCATTGGGGGGTTGCCGTGGCTTGCGTGGAACAGCTTGGCATGCGCCCGCTGGCCGCCAATGCGGTGGGCTGGCTGCTTGCATTCATCGTCTCTTTCACGGGGCATTATCGACTCACTTTCCGCCATCTGGCGTCACGCTGGACTACCGCCGCGCGCCGGTTTTTCCTGATTTCAGCGTGCGGGTTCCTGTTCAATGAAGCGTCATACGCATTGCTGCTGCACACGACGCGCCTGCGCTACGACGCGCTTCTGGCGCTTATCCTGCTTGTGCTGGCGGCGCTGACCTTCCTGGCGAGCCGGCTATGGGCGTTTCGCCGCAAAGCCGTTCCCTGAAGGCTCCGTCGGTATCAATGCGCCAGACACTGTAATGCGCGTCCGAGTACCGCGCGGGCACGCCCTGCAAGATGGCAAAGCGCGTACTGTCTTCGACTCCGCCCCAGATCCAGAACCGGCTTGCCGGCGCTGCCGCGCACAGGCGCGCCAGCAGATCGCCGCGCTGCACCAGCATTCGTTGAGAGGACTGGGGGCTGAAACGGCCCGCATCGTAGAGTTCCTTGCGCCAGTTGTCGCGCAGCGGGATATCAGGGTGGGTCCAGTCGTCGACCACCCAGGCGGCCTGCCGGGCACCGGTATAAAAGCCCAGGTCGAACGGATAGGAATGCAGCGTCACCAGGGTATCGGCGGGGCGCAATTCGGTGGCGATACGGCGCCCCAGTGGTTCCGCGCTGCGCCGCGGGTGGGCAGCGAATACCGCCACCAGCACGATGCACAGGCCAGCCGATACGACAGCGCATTGCCATGCCAGGCGACGCTGGCGCTGTGCGTTGCCATGCTGCATGGCCGCCTGTACAACCTCGGCCAGCAAGGCGGCAAGGGGCGGCAGCGCGGGCACGACATACCCGATCAGCTTGGAACTGGGAATGGAAAAGAAGCCCAGCACCACAGCAGCCCACACCGCCATCAGGCTGCGCATTCCGCCCCGGTCTTGCGTAGCCCAGAATGCCGTGCGCAGCGCCCCGCCGCCCCATAGCGACCAGGGCAGCGCCAGGCCGGCAACCACGGGCAGATAGAACCAGAACGGCTGCACATTATTGAAGCCCGACTGCGCGAACCGTTCGAAATGCTGATACACGAAGAAGTAGTGGAAGAACCCGGGAAAACGCTGTTGCATCAGCCAGAACCAGGGCACCGCCATCAGCAGGAACACAGCCAGCGCGGGTGGCCACAGCAGTATGGCGTAGCCGCGCCAGCGGCGCGTCAGCAACAGCCACAGACATAAGGTGGCACCCGGCAACACCAGCCCGATCAGGCCCTTGGCCAACACCGCCAGCGCGGCCAGCGCGGCGGCCGCCACGGACATGGGCCGATAAGCGCGGCCGGCCTCGGCACTTAGCACGGCATCGGCGCCCGCCAGCACGCACAAGGCCACCAGACCCGCCACCAGCATGTCGGTGTTGGCGAATTGCGCCCCGCCGTAATAGAACGGCAGTGTGGCCAGGATGACGGCGGCCAGTGTAGCCGTGGCCGCGTCGCGGTAGCGGCGCACGAAACCGTACAGGCCGGCCAATGTCCCCCAGGCGGCCAGCCATGACGGCAGGCGGGCGGCCCATTCGTTCAAGCCGAACAGCCGAAAGCACAGTTCAGCCAGCCAGTAGTACAACGGCGGCTTGTGAAAGTAAGGCATGCCATCGAGCAGCGGCACCGCGTGCGACCCGCTGCGCAGCATTTCCCAGGCTACGCCCGCGTAGCGTCCTTCATCGGGCAAGGTCAACGGGCGCGCCCACGCCAGCCAACCCAGCCAGATACCGGCGGCCAGCAGCAACAGGCCCGCAGGCGGCGTCCAGGCGGGCGCCCCGGCTTCCCGGGACAAGTTCATGGCTGCGCCCGTTGCGCGCCGGCACGGCGGGCCCGGCCGCGCCGCTGGCGGATCACGAACAAGGGGCGTCCCTTGACCTCATCGAAGATGCGCGCCACATATTCGCCGACCACCCCCAGGGAAATCAGGTTCACACCGGCGAAGAACAGCAGCGCGGTCACGATGGTGGTCCAGCCCGATACCTGGTTGCCGCCGATCAGGTAGGCCAGCACCAGGTAACCGCCATAGGCAAACGACGCCAGCGAAAACGCGCATCCCAGCAGGCTGACCATGCGCAGCGGCCAGGTGGTGAAGGCAGTCAGGCCGTCCAGCGCCAGGCGCAGCAAGCGCCGGGGGCCATAGCGGCTGGCGCCATGCAGCCGCACATCGGGCGTATACGGCAGGGCTTCGGCGCGGAAACCGACCCAGGCATACAGACCTTTCATGAAGCGCGTGCGTTCGGGCAAGGCGATCAGCGCGTCGACCACCCGCCGGTCCATCAACCGGCAGTCGCCCGCATGGGCGGGGACTTGAATTCCGTTCGCGCCACTGAGCAGCCGATAGAACGCGTGCGCGCCCACGCGCTTGAACCAGGATTCGTCCGCCCGGTCGGCACGTACCGCGTAGACCATTTCCGCCCCGGCGCGCCAGCGTTCCAGCATGGCGCCGACCAAGGCAGGCGGATGCTGCAGATCGGCATCCAGACAGATTACCGCGTCGCCGTCGGCCGCTTCGAATCCGGCCGATAGCGCGGCTTCTTTGCCGAAATTTCGCGACAGCTGTATATAGCGCATGCCCTCCACCGGCGTCCATTCGGCCATCAGCCCAGCGGTGGCGTCGGTGCTGCCATCGTCCACCACAATGATTTCCCATTGCGGGCATAGCGGTTCCAGTTCGGCGCGCAGGGCAGGCAGCAGCAGGCGCAGGTTGTCGCACTCGTTCAGGCAGGGAATCACGCAACTGACGAGTACTTCGCCAAATTTTCCGGGGTGGGCGGGCAACGCATGCAGCGGCATGGTGGCGCGCGCAGGGGGGGTGGCGGCCAAAGCGGAAGCCAGGGCGGATACTGCCTCGTCGGAACGGAACTCGATGGGCATGGCGGGTGCTTGCAGGACAGGAACACCCAGTATGCGCACGCCCGCGTCGAATTTTCGTTGAGTACCCGCCGCCAGATACGGGGTATCGCGCCGCAGGACGGGCCGGGATTATGATTTCCAGGACTGTACGGCTGCAACCGGATCACCCTACCCAGCGAGTATTCGATGACCAAAAACCAGGCATTGCGCGCCGCGCTTGATGGCGGAACACTCTTGACGGCCATGGCGGCCCACAACCCGCTGGCTGCCAAACTGGCCGAGCAAGCGGGCTTCGGCGGTATCTGGGGCAGCGGCTTCGAACTTTCGGCCAGCTATGCCGTCCCGGACGCCAGCATCCTGTCCATGGGCACGCATCTGGAGATGCTACGCGCCATCGGCACGGTGGTATCGGTGCCGGTGATCGCCGATATCGACACCGGCTTCGGCAACGCGGTGAACGTCCATTACACCGTGCCGCAGTACGAGGCGGCCGGCGCGTCGGCGATCGTGATGGAGGACAAGACCTTCCCCAAGGACACCAGCTTGCGGGCGGACGGCCGCCAGGAACTGGTCCGCATCGAAGAATTCCAGGGCAAAATCGCCGCGGCGGCCGCGGCGCGCAAAGACCCGGACTTTGTGGTCGTCGCGCGCGTCGAGGCCTTGATAGCCGGCCTGGGCCAGGAAGAAGCGATCAAACGCGGGCTGGCCTATGCGGATGCGGGCGCGGACGCCATCCTGATCCACTCCAAACAGAAAACCCCCGACGAGATCCTGGCCTTCATCGAAGCATGGCCGGCCCAGGTACCGCTGGTACTGGTGCCGACCGCCTATCCCCAACTGACCGAAGCCGACATCGCGGCCCTGGGCAAGGTCGGCATCGTGATCTATGGCAACCACGCGATACGCGCGGCGGTAGGCGCGATGAAGCAGGTGTTCGCCCAGATTCGCAAAGAAGGCGGTATACGCGGCGTCGACGCCACCTTGCCCAGCGTGAAAGAAATCATCGACCTGCAGGGCGACAGTCATATGCGCCGCATCGAGAGCCTGTATCTGAAATGATGCGAGCCGTATGGCACCGAGGCATGTACCGCCGCGTCGCCCCCCCAGAACACCAGCGCCAGCAGGCTGAACGCCGCGCCCAGGGTACATACGCCTTGCCAGCCGGCATGTGCATAGGCGACGGTAGTGGCGATCGAGCCCAGCCCGCTGCCGGCCGCATAGAACAACATGTAAAGGCCCACCACGCGGCTGCGCGCCGCGGGCTGGGTACGGAAAATCATGCTCTGGTTGGTGACGTGCAGCGCCTGGCCGCCCAGGTCGAGCAGCACAATGCCGATCACCAGCGCCCATAGCGACTGCTCCATCAGCGACAGGGGCCACCAGGCCAGCAACAACACCGCCAACGCCGCCGCGCTGGTGTGCTGCCCGAGTCCCCTGTCGGCCCATCGGCCTGCGCGCGCGGCTGCCAGGGCGCCCACCACGCCAACCAGTCCGAAGGCGCCGATGGCGGCATGCGAGTACGCAAACGGCGGCGCGCTCAAAGGCAGCACCAGTGCGCTCCAGAAGACGTTAAGGGCGCCAAACATCAGCAGCGCCAGCATGCCGCGGATCTGCAGCACGCGCTCCTGCCGCAGCAGTGTCGCCATGGATGCGATCAGGCGCGGGTAGCTCAAGGCCCGGGGCGCCGCGGCCAGTGCCGGCAGCCGCCGCCACAATGGCAGCGCAATCGCCAGCATCAGCGCGGCCGCGCACAGGTACACGGCGCGCCAGCCGGCCAGGTCGCTGACGCCCCCGGCGAACACGCGGGCCATCAGCAGGCCGATGAACACGCCGCCCTGT
>DASPIV010000352.1:0-4082 GCA_035628955.1 Bordetella sp. | reverse complement strand
CAGGACGACCAGGCCATCGCCCTGGAGGCCTATGCCAACAAGCTGGTGCCCGTGGTCATCCGGGTGCCGGCCGGCGCCGCCGGGCCAGGGTCGCATCCCATCGTGATGCAGGCTCGCGCCCAGGATGCCGATGGCCGCACGCTGGCGCGCGACGAGGCTTCCAGTTTCTACATGCCCGAATGACCCCTGATACGCAGGAGCATACCCATGACAATATCCAACCCCCCCGATGCCTGGCATCGCGAACCCTGGCCCTGGTTCTTGATGGCCGGGCCACTGCTGGCTATCCTGGGCTGCATCATCACCATCTACCTGGCCGTTACGCGGTTTGCCGACCAGCCCATCGTCGACGGGGCAGTCAAGCGGGGGCTGGTGATCGAACGTGTGCCGCAGGCAGCCGCCGCCGTCACCGCGCCAGTGGCGGAGCCGGCAGCCGATGCCGCAGGCCCGGCGGTGGTTGCCCAGCCCTGACATGGAGCCCTCTATGCGGTGGCGCCTGCTGGTGGTGATTCTTTGGCCTTCCTTCCTGGCCGCCGCACTGGGTTGCGGGCTGGCCTTCGCCCTGATCGATCCGCTGGACATCCTGGTGCTGGGCCGCTGGCAACCGGGCCGCATCGGTTTTTACACGGTCTCGTTCTTCGTGCTGTGGACGGTTGTGGCCTTGTCCAGCGCGCTGACGGCCTGGCTGGTGCCGCGCGCCTGTGCCGACAGCCAGGACTCGTCGTTTTAGGCAAAACGTTGTGCAAGGCGGACATGCCTCGTGCCGGCCGTCTTGTGCCGGGCTAAATCGGTGCCAGGTGTCCGGCTCCCGCCAGGGTGCCTGACACCTGGCTAATCAATCAGTTACGCTGGGGAAGCCTCGGGAAACCGGGTCGCGGCGCTGGTTTACGGCGGCGAAACACTGTTGTGGCGTCAACGGAACGATGCGGGCGGGCCGAGCAAGTAAAATCAGGCCTTCACCGCCATACCGAGGTCCGCGTGCAGCCCGTCATTTCCGTACAAGGCCTGTCCAAGACATATGCGTCGGGGCACCAGGCCCTGAAGAACATCAACCTGGATATACACCGCGGCGAGATCTTCGCCCTGTTGGGCCCCAACGGGGCAGGCAAGACTACCCTGATCAGCATCATCTGCGGCATCGTCAACCCCGGCCAGGGCCGGGTGCTTGCCGATGGCCACGATATCGTGGCCGAGTTCCGTGCGGCGCGCTCGCGCATAGGCCTGGTGCCGCAGGAAATTTCCACCGACGCATTTGAAAGTGTCTGGAATACGGTGAACTTCAGCCGTGGCTTGTTCGGCAAGCCGGCCAATCCTGCCTATGTCGAGAAAGTGCTGCGCGAGCTGTCGTTGTGGGACAAGAAAGACTCGCGCATCATGGCCTTGTCGGGTGGCATGAAACGCCGCGTGATGATCGCGAAGGCATTGGCGCATGAACCGCAGATTCTGTTTCTGGACGAGCCGACCGCAGGCGTCGACGTGGAATTGCGCCGCGGCATGTGGGACATGGTAAGGCGCCTGCGCGAAAGCGGCGTCACTATCATCCTGACCACTCACTATATCGAGGAAGCCCAGGAAATGGCTGACCGCATCGGTGTGATCCGTAAGGGCGAGATCATTCTGGTCGAGGAAAAAAATGCGCTGATGAAGAAACTGGGCAAGCGCCAGTTGGCGCTTACCTTGAAAACTCCGCTGGACGCGGTGCCCGACGCGTTGGCCGGCTACGGCCTGGAGCTCGGCGACGAAGGTCACCGGCTGGTCTACTCGTACGACAACGAACAGGGCGGCGGTGAAATCGCGCGCCTGATGCGCCAGTTGGACGAGAACGGCATCGAGTTCACCGACCTCAGCTCGTCCGAAAGCTCGCTCGAGGAAATCTTTGTCAGCCTGGTGAGTGCCAAATCATGAATTTCTACGCCATTCGTGCCATCTACCTGTTTGAAATGGCCCGGGCCTGGCGCACGCTGATGCAGAGCGTGGCCTCGCCAGTGGTATCCACGGCGCTTTATTTCGTGGTGTTCGGCTCGGCGATCGGGTCGCACATGGTCGAGATCGAAGGAGTCAGCTATGGCGCCTTCATCGTGCCGGGCATGATCATGCTGTCGCTGCTGACGCAAAGCGTGGCCAATGCATCTTTCGGTATCTACATGCCGCGTTTTTCCGGCACCATCTATGAAATCCATTCGGCGCCGATCTCTTACCTTGAAATCGTTACCGGCTATGTGGGGGCGGCCGCCAGCAAGTCCATTATCCTGGGGCTGATCACGCTGGTTACGGCGCGGCTGTTTGTCGATTTCCAAATCCAGCATCCTTTCTGGATGATCGGGTTCCTGTTGCTGACCTCGCTTACCTTCAGCCTGTTCGGATTCATTATCGGTATCTGGGCCGATGGCTTCGAAAAACTGCAGATCATTCCGCTGATGATCATCACGCCGCTTACCTTCCTGGGTGGTACGTTTTATTCCATCAATATGCTGCCGCCGTTCTGGCAGGGCGTTACCCTGTTCAATCCGGTGGTCTACCTGGTCAGCGGTTTTCGCTGGAGCTTCTTCGGCATATCGGACGTCAGCCTGTCCGTCAGCCTGGGCATGACGCTGGCATTTCTGGCGGCATGCCTGGTGGGCGTGCACTGGATATTCAAAACGGGCTATCGGCTCAAGACCTAACTGATACACGACAAGGCAGACATCATGGCATGGGACTCGGTGCAGGCGCTGGTTTTCGATGTATTCGGCACGGTGGTCGACTGGCGCAGCGGCGTGGCGCGCGAGGCAGCGCCGCTGCTGGCGCGCCACGGCCACGGCGAACTGGATCCCATGGCTTTTGCCGACGCCTGGCGCAGCCACTACGGGCCGTCGATGCAAGCAGTGCGTAGCGGGCAGCGCCCCTTTGTGCGGCTGGATGTCCTGCATCGCGAAAACCTCGATGCGGCCTTGCGAGATGTGGGCATCGATCCGGCGGGTGTGCCGGCCGACGAACTGGATACGCTGAACCTGGCCTGGCATCGCCTGGACCCCTGGCCCGATTCGGTGGCCGGGCTGGCCCGCTTGAAAACCCGCTACATCATTGCCCCGCTATCCAACGGCAACATCCGCCTGATGCTGGATATGGCCAAGCGTGCCGGCCTGCCATGGGACGCCATTCTGGGTGCCGAAGTGGCGCAGGCCTACAAGCCCATGCCCGAAGCCTACCTGCGCACCGCCGATGTACTGGGTTTGGCGCCGTCGCAGGTATGCATGGTGGCGGCGCACAATGGCGACTTGGCCGCCGCGCGGCAATGCGGGATGAAAACCGCTTTTGTCCGCCGGCCCACTGAACATGGGCCCGCCCAAACCACCGATCTCGGCGCCGCGCAGGACTGGGACGCCGTGGCAGACGACTTTGGCGCCCTGGCCGACCAGTTGCTGGCCCGCCCTTGATCAGCCATCATTACTGAATGTAAATAAAAAACCCTTATTTATATCTTGATGCTCTTCATTTAAGATGCACCGGGGATTCGGGCGTGCCTGCGGGCCTCAAGTGCATGACACCGATCCAGCATTATCCGCGCACGCTCGGTGTCCAGGAGTCATGCATGGTGGCCAGTCTTGCCCAGTATGTATTCAGAGCGGATTTATATCCCACTACGCCCCTGGCATTCCTGTTGAAAGAAGGGCAGGTGCTGAGCGTGCCTGGATCGGTGCCGCCGGACCCGCAGGAATATGGCCGATGGGTGGCCGAGACCGGCGGAGCCGGCAGTGGCCCGAACGGGCGCCCCGCCGGCGGGGACGGGTCGCGCCAGCAGATTGTCGAGCTGCTTATCTGGGTGCGTGTCATTGTGGAAGAAGACATGGCGCTTCCTGCCAAAGTGCATATGCTGAGCGCCTTGATACAAGACCGTACCGTGGCGGCCATGCTCGAGAGCAGCAACCTGGGGTTCAATTCGCACACCCTGATCAGTTGCCTGTACCGGCCGTTCGTACTTTCGGTGCCAGGATTGCCGCGATCCGTGGCATTGGCGCTGCAAAGCCGAAGCATCACGACCCCCGACCAGCTTTTGCGGGCTGATAGTATCGAACTGTTGTCGATTCCGGGTTGCGGACAGA
>DASPIV010000351.1:0-2381 GCA_035628955.1 Bordetella sp. | reverse complement strand
ATCCGCCGGGTATTCCGCTGTTGATCCCGGGCGAGCGCTTCAATCGCACCATCGTGCAGTATCTGCAGTTCGCCCGTGAATTCAACGAACGGTTCCCGGGCTTCGAAACCTACATCCACGGCCTGGCCGACGACACGGCGCCCGACGGCACCAAGCGGTATTACGTGGACTGCCTGATCGAAGAGTAGGCGGCCGCGGCCCAGGCGGCCGCGGCTTATCCGAAGCGTGCTATGGAATAAGGCGCCAGCGCGGTGGCCGGCAGTTCGCCGGTTATCGCGCGCGCGATCAAACGGCCGGTATTGGCTGACGCAGTCAGGCCCACGTGGCCATGGCCGAAAGCGCACCATAAACCTTCGCGGCCCGGCACCGAGCCCAGCACAGGCAGTGAATCCGGCAGGCAAGGCCGGTGCCCCAGCCAGATGACGGGGGCATCGATGCGCAGTTGCGGCAACCCGGCCTGCACGTGCCGCGCCAGCAGCATGGCGCGGCGTTCATTGGGTGGCTTCTGCAAGCCGCCGAATTCCACCGTGCCGGCCATGCGTAAGCCGCTTTCCATCGGCGTAATGAAGACTTTGCGGTCGGCCAGCACCACCACCCGGCCCGGCACCACATTCGGCCGGGCCAGGTGCAGGTGATAGCCGCGCTGGCTTTCCAGCGGAACGCGATAGCCTTGCCCCCCTAGCAACGCGCCCGACCAGGCGCCGGCGCACACCACGACCTGCCCGGCTTGCCAACTGCGGCTGCCATCGCTCAGCAACCAGTTTTGCGCAGTGCGGTGCATACCGGTGATGCGGGCCGGTACCCGTTCCACTTGCATCTGGGCCAGGCGTGCCGCCAGCGTCTGGCCGTAGCGCAAGGGTTCGGCCATCCATCCTTCGTCCGGCAGAAAGACACCGGCGGTATAGGCCGGCCCCACCGCGGGTTCCAGGTCGGTGATGGCGCCGCGGTCGACTAACTGCAGGCGCAGTCCGTGCGCCTGCTTCAGTTCCCACGCGGCACGGTCCTGGCTGCGTGCGCGGGTATCGGGATACACATGCAATTGGCCGGTACGGCGAACCAATTCGGGGCACCCCAGCTCTGCCGCGATCTGCGCGTGGCTATCGACTGCGCCGGCCAGCAGATAATCCAGCGCCACGGCGATCTCGCGCACGCGCCGCGGCCGCGCGGCGACAGCGAAGCGCGCCAACCAGGGTGCGGCCCGCCACCAATAAGTTGCCGGAATATGCAGCGGACTGCTGGCGTCAAGCAACATGGAAAGAGCGCCGCGCAGCACGCCCGGCATGGCCAGCGGTGCCACCGAACGAGACGACAGCGCACCAGCATTGCCCGACGAACACTGCGACGCGGGCGGATTGGGATCGTATAGCGTGACTGGCAGGCCCGCCTGGCGCAAGGAATAGGCAGTGCAAAGACCGACAACCCCCGCGCCGATGACGGCCACGCCGTTGTGCTGCGCTTGTTGCATGATGCTTCAGTTCGACTTGATGCCGATTTTCTGGGCGGCATCCTGCCATTTGGCCACTTCGCCCGCCAGGAAGCTGCGCAACTGATCGGGCGTGCCCGGTGCCGGCTGGATGCCGCGGCTGGCGAATTGCTGCCTGATGTCGTCCGATTCCAGGATGGCGCGCGTGGCCGAGGACAGCCGTGCCACCACATCCGGCGGCGTGCCGGCAGGAGCCAGCAGGCCGAACCAGGTGCCGCCGGTGTAGCCTGGTACGCCGCTTTCGGCCACAGTGGGCAAATCCGGAGCCAAGGGCGAGCGTTCGGCCGTGGCGATGGCCAGCGCCTTGACCTTGCCGGCCTTGATCAACGGATACACCGCCGTGATGGTATCGAACGTGACTTGCACCTGGCCGCCCATCAGATCCGTCAACGAGGGTGAACTGCCCCGATAAGGCACGTGGGTCATCTTGATGCCGGCCTGCAGGTTGAACAATTCGCCGCCCAGGTGGTTCGAGGTGTTCGTGCCGAACGACGAAAAATTCACCTTGCCGGGATGCTTTTTGGCGTAAGCCACCAGTTCCTTCACGTTATTGGGAGGAAAGTCGTTATTGGCCACCAGGACGAAGGGCACCTGGCCAACCAGTGTGATGGGCGCGAAATCGCGATTGGGATCGTAGGGCAGGTCGGGAGTGGTAATGCCGGCGATGGACAGCTCGGGTGAGGCCGCAAACAGCAGGGTGTAGCCATCGGGCTGGGCTTTGGCTACTGACGACGCGCCGATGACTCCGCCGGCGCCTGGCCGGTTTTCGACCACCACAGTCTGTTTCAGCGCCGTACCCAGCCGATCGGCCAGCAGGCGGGCCGCGGTATCGGTACTGCCGCCGGGCGGATAGGCCACCACGATGCGTATGGGATGGGTTGGGTAACTGCTGGCCGCC
>DASPIV010000350.1:0-9019 GCA_035628955.1 Bordetella sp. | reverse complement strand
CATCGACGCCTTGTCCGACTCGACCGTGATCAGGCTTTGCTCGGCCTTGATCGTGTCGCCTTCGGACACCAGCACCTCGATGACTTCCACTTCCTTGAAGTCGCCTATGTCCGGAACCTTGATTTCCACGAGTTTGCTCATGTCTGTTTACCTTCAGGCGTGGTGCGGGTTGGCTTTTTCGGGGTTGATGCCGTACTTCTTGATGGCCTCGGCCACCTTGGCCGCGGGGAGCTTGCCCTCGTCGGCCAGTGCCCGCAGGGCGGCCAGCACCACGAAATGACGATCGATTTCAAAGTGCTCGCGCAGCTTGTAGCGGAAATCGGAACGGCCGAAGCCGTCGGTACCCAGCACGCGGTAGCTGCGGTCCTTGGGCACGAACGGACGGATCTGGTCGGCGAACAGCTTCATATAGTCGGTGGACGCGATGATCGGGCCCTCGGTCGTTTCAAGCTGCGTCGTCACATAAGGCACCTGCGGCTTCTTCTGTTCGGGATGCAGCAGGTTGTGGCGGTCGGCATCCAGGCCATCGCGGCGCAGTTCGGTGAAGCTGGTGACGCTCCACAGGTCGGAGGCCACGCCCCAGTCGGCTTCCAGCAGTTCCTGGGCAGCCATGACTTCGCGCAGGATGGTGCCCGATCCCATCAGTTGCACGCGCTGCTTGCCCTTGCCGTGCGACTTCAGCTTGTACATGCCCTTGATGATGCCTTCCTCGTCGCCCTTGGTCAGGCCGGGCTGCGGGTAGTTCTCGTTCATCACGGTCAGGTAGTAATACACGTTCTCCTGGTCTTCGACCATGCGCTTCAGGCCGTGCTGGATGATGACAGCCAGCTCGTGGCCGAACGTGGGGTCGTACGACACGCAGTTCGGGATGGTCGAGGCCAGGATGTGGCTGTGGCCGTCTTCATGCTGCAGGCCTTCGCCGTTGAGCGTGGTGCGCCCGGCCGTGCCACCCAGCAGGAAGCCGCGTGCCTGCATGTCGCCGGCCGCCCAGGCCAGGTCGCCGATGCGCTGGAACCCGAACATCGAGTAGTAGATGAAGAACGGAATCATGATGCGGTTGTTCGTGGAATACGACGTGGCCGCCGCCATCCACGAGCTCATGGCGCCCGCTTCATTGATGCCTTCCTGCAGCAGTTGGCCGTCGGCCGCTTCTTTGTAGTACATGACCTGGTCTTTATCGACCGGCGTGTACTTCTGCCCTTCGGGTGCGTAGATGCCGATCTGGCGGAACAAGCCTTCCATGCCGAAAGTGCGCGACTCGTCGGCCAGGATGGGCACCACGCGCGGGCCCAGGTCTTTGTCGCGCAGAATCTGGTTCAGCACGCGCACGAAAGCCTGGGTGGTCGAGATCTCGCGGCCTTCGGACGTGGGTTCGAGCACGGCTTTGAAGGCGTCCAGCGTTGGCGCCTTGAGCTGCTCGTCCGCCTTGGGGCGGCGCTTGGGCAGGTAGCCGCCCAGCGCCTGCCGGCGCTCGTGCAGGTACTTCATTTCGGGGGAGTCGTCGGCCGGCTTGAAGTACGGCAGCTTCTCGAGCTGGTCGTCAGGAATGGGAATGGCGAAGCGGTCGCGGAACTCGCGGATCGACTCCAGCTCCAGCTTCTTTTGCTGGTGGGTAGGGTTCTTGGCCTGGCCTACGTGGCCCATGCCGTAGCCCTTGATGGTCTTGGCCAGGATGACGGTGGGCTGGCCCTCGTGCGTGGCGGCCGACTTGAAGGCCGCATACACCTTGTGCGGATCGTGGCCACCGCGATTCAGGCGCCAGATGTCTTCGTCGCTCATGCGCGACACCGCTTCCAGCAGCTTGGGGTGCTTGCCGAAGAAGTGGTCGCGCACGAACTTTCCGTCGTTGGCCTTGTACGCCTGGTATTCGCCATCGACCGTGTCTTCCATGATCTTGCGCAGGATGCCTTCTTTATCGTGCGCCAGCAGCGGGTCCCAGTACCCGCCCCAGATCAGCTTGATGACATTCCAGCCCGAACCGCGGAAGTCGCCTTCGAGTTCCTGGATGATCTTGCCGTTGCCGCGCACCGGGCCGTCCAGGCGCTGCAGGTTGCAGTTGACGACGAAGATCAGGTTGTCGAGCTTCTCGCGCGCGGCCAGGGCGATGGCGCCCAGCGATTCGGGCTCGTCCATTTCGCCGTCGCCGCAGAACACCCATACCTTGCGCTTGCTGGTGTCGGCAATACCCCGCGCATGCAGGTACTTCAGGAAGCGTGCCTGGTAGATGGCCATCAGCGGGCCCAGGCCCATCGACACCGTGGGAAACTGCCAGAATTCCGGCATCAGTTTGGGATGCGGGTACGACGACAGGCCCTTGCCGTCGACTTCCTGGCGAAAATGATCCAGTTGCTCGGCGGTGAGACGGCCTTCCAGGTAGGCGCGGCCGTACATGCCCGGCGAGGTATGGCCCTGGAAATACACCAGGTCGCCGCCGTGGTTTTCGTCTTCGGCATGCCAGAAGTGGTTCTGGCCGCAACCGATCATGGTGGCCAGCGAGGCGAACGAGGCGATGTGGCCGCCCAGGTCGCCGCCATCGGGCGGGTTATGCTTGTTGGCCTTGACCACCATCGCCATGGCGTTCCAGCGCACGTACGAGCGAATCCGCGATTCCAGCTCGAGGTTGCCGGGATGCGCGGGCTCGAGCCCGGGCGGGATGGTGTTGACGTAGGCGGTGTTGGGCGAAAATGGGATGTGCGCGCCGGAACGGCGGGCCTCATCGATCAGGCGTTCCAACAGGTAGTGGGCGCGCTCGGGGCCTTCGCGGTCAAGCACGGCGGCCAGGGCTTCGAGCCACTCCTGGGTTTCCAGGGTGTCTTCGTCATTGGCGGCAGATAGCGCGCGAGCCTGGGCGTTAGAGGACATCGTGTGTCTCCTGTGGGAGTTCTGAGCACGCCCGCCCCCGGGGATAAGGGGTCGGGCAGACCAATGGTTCCGGCGCTTGCCGGGATTATCCGATGCCGTGGCGCTCGATCCGATAGCGTACGGCAGGGGACGCTAAAGGCGAAGATTAACCCGTCCCACAGAAAATTTCATGTTGCGGTACGGCATTTCGCAATATGAAAAATTGACAATAAACTGAATGAACATGGCCTGTCTGCCGGCCAATCCGGCCATTCGCCGCGCAGCCGTACGCAACAGGCTCTAAAATGCCCGCTCTATACGGCCCGAACGCCATGTCCAGCCCCCACAAGTCCAACATCCCGAACTCGTTCCACGACCACGCCCGCCAGCGCCGGCGTGGCGTGTACTGGATCACGCCAGCAGTGGTGCTGATTCTGTATCTGTGCGTGATGGGGGCTTTCTTCTGGCTGCAGCGCCTGCACGACGACAGCGTGATGTTCGTGACCATCGACCAGGAAGTGCGCCAGCAGCGCCTGATCTGGGTAGTGCTGGCGCTGTCCTGTGTCATTATCATCAGCCTGTTGATGCTGTGGCGTTACACGCGCTTCCGTTCCAGCGCCGAAGCCGCCCTGATCGCCGAGACAGGCTTTCGGCGCGCCATGGAAAATTCCATGTCGACCGGCATGCGCGTGCTCGACATGGAAGGCCGCATCGCCTATGTGAACCCGGCGTTCTGCCGCATGATCGGCTGGAACGAGGCCGACCTGATCGGCCGCAGCCCGCCCTTCCCCTATTGGGTGCCGGGCCGCCACGAGCAGCATCAGCACACCCTGGACGTGCTGACCTCGGGCAAGACGCCCAGCAGCGGGCTCGAAGTCGAGGCGCAGCGCCGCGACGGATCGCGCTTTACCGCGCGCATGTATGTATCGCCGCTGCTCGACCCCAATGGCACGCAGATCGGTTGGATGACCTCGATGACGGACATCACCGAGCCCAAGCGCATACGCGAAGCCCTGACCGCCGCGCACGAGCGCTTCATGACGGTGCTCGAGGGCCTGGACGACGCCATCTCGGTAACCGCCGACACCCACGATGGGCTGGAACTGCTGTTCGCCAATCGTACCTATCGCCGGGTGTTCGGCGCCCAGACGGGCGGCCACGACGAATTGCTGGCCGGGCGGCGCGGCCGCTTCACCGACGAATCGGTGGAAGTGTTCGCGCCATCGGTACAGCGCTGGTTCGAAGTGCATCACCGCATGCTGGCCTGGACCGACGGCCGCCGCGTGCGCATGCAAGTGGCGCGCGACATCACCGAGCGGCGCAACCACGAAGAAGCCTCGCGCGTGCAGCAAGAAAAGATCCAGCTCACCAGCCGCCTGACCACCATGGGCGAAATGGCTTCGTCGCTGGCCCACGAACTGAACCAGCCGCTGACCGCCATTGCCAACTACAGCATGGGCGCGGTGGCCCTGGTGAAAGCCGGACACACCAGCCCCAACATGCTGTTGCCGGCGCTGGAAAAAGCCGCCTCGCAGGCCGAGCGGGCAGGCAAGATCATCAGCCGCATCCGCGAATTCGTCAAACGCAGCGAGCCGCGCCGCCAGCGCGTGCCCATCAGCCGTATCGTGGACAATGCCATCGGTTTCGCCGAGATCGACGCACGCAAGCGCCGCATCCGCATCGAGCCCTTCGTGCCGTCCAATGCGCCGGACGTGCTGGCCGACCCCATCCTGATCGAGCAGGTGCTTCTGAACCTGCTGAAGAACGGCCTGGAGGCCATGGAAAAAAGCGAGTCCGACGAGCTCAAGGTGGCCGTGATTCCGCACGAACAACAAATCGAAGTCGCCGTAGTCGACCGGGGCCATGGCCTGGCCGAACCCGAACGCCTGTTCGAGCCCTTTTTCAGCACCAAGTCGCAAGGCCTGGGTATGGGCCTGAACATCTGCCGTACCATTATCGAGTCGCACCACGGCCGCCTGTGGGCGGACCCGAATCCCGCTGGCGGTACTATTTTCCGCTTTACCCTGCCCTGCGCCACGCCCGATAAGCATGCGCAGAGTGATCAGCCCGAGGAGTTGCACGCATGAACACCCCCCCCCAGTCGAGCACGGTATTCATTGTCGATGACGACGAAGCGGTACGCGATTCACTGCGCTGGCTGCTAGAGGCCAACGGCTATCGCGTGCGCGCGTTCGCCAGCGGCGAGACGTTTCTCGAGGAATACGACGCCTCGCAGGTTGGCGTCTTGATCGCCGACGTGCGCATGCCCGGCATGAGCGGCCTGGAACTGCAAGAGCAGGTCCTGGCGCGCAACGCGCCGCTGCCCATCGTGTTCATCACGGGCCACGGCGACGTGCCCATGGCCGTGTCCACCATGAAAAAAGGTGCGGTCGATTTCCTCGAAAAACCTTTCAATGAATCCGACCTGCGCGAGATCGTCGCACGCATGCTCGAACAGGCCACCCAGCGCATCAGCCAGTTCCAGGCCCAGAAAGACCATGAAGCCATGCTGGCGCGCCTGACCGCGCGCGAACAGCAAGTGCTGGAGCGTATCGTGGCGGGCCGGCTGAACAAGCAGATCGCCGACGACCTGGGCATCAGCATCAAGACCGTGGAAGCCCATCGCGCCAACATCATGGAAAAGCTTGAAGTCACCACAGTCGCCGACCTGATGAAAGTCGCGCTGGCCAAACCCGAGGCACATGCATGACCCAGCAGTCCCCTATGGCCACGGTGCATGCCGGCGCGCGCATCATCGACGGTACAGCCCTGGCGCAGCGTATTCGTGAAGACGTCGCCCGGCGGGTGCAGGCGCTGGCGCCCAAGGGCGTACGCCCGGGCCTGGCCGTGGTGTTGGTGGGTGACGATCCCGCCTCGCAAGTGTATGTACGCAACAAGGTGGCGGCCTGCGAGAAGGCCGGGCTGTATTCGATCAAAGAGCAGTATCCGGCCGGCATGACCGAAGCCGAACTGTTGGCCCGCATCGACGCCCTGAACCGCGACCCGGCCATTCATGGCATTCTGGTGCAGTTGCCCCTGCCCTCCCACATGAGCAGCCACAAAGTCATCGAGGCCATCGCGGCCGAGAAAGACGTGGATGGTTTTCATATCAGCAATGCCGGCCTGCTGATGACCGGCCAGCCGCTGTTCCGGCCCTGCACGCCCTATGGCGTGATGAAGATGCTGGAAGCCGAAGGGGTGGCGCTGCGCGGTGCCGAAGCAGTGATCGTGGGGGCCAGCAATATCGTGGGCAAGCCCATGGCCATGCTGCTGCTGCAGGCCGGTGCCACCATCACGATCTGCAATTCCAAGACGCGCGACCTGGCGGCCCAGACGCGCCGCGCCGACGTGCTGGTCGTGGCCACCGGCAAGCCGGGCATGATAGATGGCAGCATGATCAAGCCGGGCGCGGTGGTGATAGATGTAGGAATCAATCGCGGCGCCGACGGCAAGCTGTGCGGCGACGTGGACTTCGCATCGGCGCGAGAAGTGGCCGGCGCCATCACCCCGGTACCGGGCGGCGTGGGGCCGATGACCATCGCCATGCTGCTGGTCAATACGGTCGAAGCCGCCGAACGCGCAGCGGGTTGATTACCGGGACTGCAGATGTCTGACTCCGAAGGTGTCAGACATCTGCAGTCCCGACTTGTCATCCCGCTTGTTTTCCCGCCGCCCCACCCTCATCTGTAGTCTGTACAGACTCTTCCCGCAGCGACCGTCCCATGACTCAGAACCCCCTGCTCGCCCCTGTATCCGGCTTGATCGACTATGCCGCCGTCCAACCTGCGCACATCGTGCCCGCCATCCAGGAATTGCTGGGTATCGCGCGCCAGGCGGTCGAAGCGGCCGCCGACCCGGCATTGCCGGCTGAGTGGGAGGCCGTGGTGCAGCCGCTGGACACTGCCAGCGAGCAACTGTGGAGGGCATGGTCGGTGGCGGGACACCTGAATGCCGTGGTCAACACGCCCGAGCTGCGCGAGGCCTATAACGCCGCGCTGCCGCTGGTAACCGAGTTTTCCACCTGGGTAGGCCTGCACGAGGGCTTGTACCGCCAGTACCAACGCCTGCGCGCCATACCTGGTTTCGATAACTGGGATCCGGTGCGCCGCCGGATCGTGGAACTGGCGCTGCGCGACTTCCGCCTGAGCGGCGTCGAGCTGCAGGGCCAGGCGCGCGAACGTTATGCGGCCCTTTCCGACCGCGAGGCCCAGGTTGCCCAGAAGTTCTCCGAGAACGTGCTGGATGCCATCGACGCCTGGTCGCTGTTCATCGACGACGAAGCCCGCCTGGCCGGCCTGCCCGCCGACGTGCTGCATGCCACCCGGCAGGCGGCCCAGGAAGACGGCAAGCCAGGGTGGAAGCTGACGCTGAAAATGCCCTGCTATCTGCCGGTAATGCAGTACGCCCGCGATCGTGCCCTGCGTGAACAGATGTACCGGGCCTACGGCACGGTGGCATCCGAACAAGGCGACACACGCTTCGACAATTCGCCCCTGATCGAGGAACTGTTGGCGCTGCGCGCCGAAGAGTCGGCGCTGCTGGGCTATGGCACGTTTGCCGCGCTGCGCCTGCAGACCCGGATGGCGCGCGATGCCGGTGAAGTGGTCACCTTCCTGCGCGATCTGGCCGCGCGCGCCCGCCCTTATGCCGAGCGCGACCTGGCGGAACTGACGGCCTATGCGGCCGCCGAATTGGCGCTGGACAGCTTGCAGCCGTGGGACGTGGCCTATGCGTCGGAACGCCTGCGCGAGACGCGCTACGCGTATTCCGAAGACGAGATCAAACAATATTTCACCGAACCCCGCGTGCTCGAAGGGCTTTTCCAGGTCATTGAAACGCTGTTCAACGTGCGGCTGTGCGAAACCGAGGTCTCGCGCTGGCACGCCGACGTGCGCGGCGTACGCGTGCAGGCGCCTGACGGCGCCCTGATCGGCCACTTGTACCTGGACTTGTACGCGCGCGCCGGCAAGCAAAGCGGCGCCTGGGTAGACAGCGAACGCAACCGTCGCCGCCTGGGTACCCAGGTGCAGACACCCGTGGTGTACCTGACCTGCAATTTCGCGCGGCCGGGCGATGGCAAGCCGGCCTTGCTGACCCACGACGACGTCATCACGCTGTTCCACGAAACCGGCCATGCCCTGCATGCCTTGCTGTCCGAAGTGGACGAGCCCGCGGCATCGGCCTTTGCCAGCGTCGAATGGGATGCCATCGAACTGCCTTCGCAATTCATGGAGAACTTCTGCTGGGAATGGCCAGTAGTGCAGCGCCTGTCGGCGCATGTCGAGCACGGCCAACCTTTGCCGCGCGCCCTGTTCGACAAGCTGGTGGCGGCACGCAACTTCCAGAGCGGCATGCAAACCGTGCGGCAGATCGAATTCGCATTGTTCGACATGCTGCTGCACGACCGTGCCCAGGGCGCCTCGATCGCCGACACGCTGGCACTGCTACAGCAGGTGCGCAGCGAAGTGGCGGTGCTGTTCCCGCCGGCCTGGCATCGCCTGCCGCATGCCTTCTCGCATCTGTTCGCCGGCGGCTATGGTGCCGGCTACTACAGCTATAAGTGGGCCGAAGTGCTGTCGGCCGATGCCTACGAGGCGTTCGAAGAGACCGCTACGCAGGCGGGCGAGCATGGCACGCTGGACGCCGTCACCGGCGCGCGGTTTCGCAAAGAAATCCTGGCGGTGGGTGGCGCCCGGCCGGCAGCCGAATCGTTCCAGGCGTTCCGCGGCCGCGCGCCGCGCATCGATGCGCTGCTGCGGCATAGCGGGATGGTCGCGAACTGACGGGTGGGCTTGTTGTGGTGTTTGGGCTGGAGTGAATTCCGGCACCGTCCCATGGTGCTCGGACAGGCGGTGGCAGCGACGTGCGTCGGGCTCGGGCGCAACCAGGCGCCCTCGGCCTGCTGCGCAGGCTGCCCCGCCGCCCAACTCGCCGCCACCGCCTGTCCGAGCACCATGGGACTGCGTTGAATTCACACCACGTCTTATCTGTGCTGTGCCTGGCGCCGAAGCGCGGCGCCCTCTTGGTGCCAACGCGCTAGAATTGCGGCTATTGCTGTTCTGACTGCCTGAGCGCTTTCACGCGCACCACCACCGACATGCTTGCTTTCTTCTCTGGCCGCCTTTGGCGCGCCCTGTTGCTGGCCACCTGCACCCTGTTGGCGGCCTGCGGCGACAAA
>DASPIV010000349.1:0-7297 GCA_035628955.1 Bordetella sp. | reverse complement strand
CCTCATCCCAGATCGTATCGGAATAAGGCTGTCTCTCTTGCTGCTTCATTGTTGGAGTCCTTGAGTATGCCCCGCAATGCAAAGGCCGCGAGGGCGTGTGCGATATCGTCGACCGCCTCGGCGCTCTGTAAGCGCCGCTGGCTGTACCAGATGGTTGCCCAGTTCAATGCGCCAAAAAATGGTTTGCTCAGCAGCCTGGCGGGCAGGTCGATGAACGAGCCCGCGCGGATGCCGTCGTCGATGACTTCGACGAACATGGTTTCGTAGTCGTCGCGCATTTTCACCACCGAGCGCAGTCGCTTGGCGGCCGACGAGGCCTCGAGCAGATGCCGCTCCAGGCCTTGCACCGCCACTTTCTGCATGGGCAGTTCCTGCAGCAGTATCTGGGTGTGCCGCAGTGCCATGGCCGCCAGCCGCTCGACCGCGTTGCCGGAACCTCGCGCCAGGGGCTCCACCTGCTCGGTCAAGCGGTTCATGGCGGCGACCTGTACGTCGAAAAAGAGGTCAGCCTTGCTGCGGTAATGGTGATAGATGCGCCCCTTGGTGGCGCCAAGCCGCTGGGCCACCGCATCGATAGACGTGGCCGCGTAGCCGAACTCCATGAACAATTCCGCCGCGGCCCGCAGGATCTCGTCGCGCGATTCGCCGCCATTTGCCTCGGCGGGCGTCTGTGGTGCATTAGCCATTACTACCTCTTCAGTGCTGAATTCATTGCGCCTGTTCTTCCGCCTCCTTGCGTACGGCGCGTGACAGAACGAGCCGCTGGATCTCGGAAGAACCCTCATAGATCTCGAGAATGCGCTGGTCGCGGTACAGCCGTTCGGCCGTCGTAGGCTTGCAGTAGCCCAGGCCTCCCCAGATCTGGACAGTATTGTCCACTACTCGGTGCGAGACTTCCGAGGCATACAGCTTGGCCATGGCGCCCAGGTTGGACACGTCCTGGCCCTGGTCATACGCCTGGGCGGCTGCGTAAAGCATCATGCGGGCCGCCGAGATTTCGGTGGCCATGTCCGCCAGCTTGAAGCCGATGGCCTGGTTCTCGCCGATCGCCTGGCCGAAGGTCTTGCGCTGCACGGAACGCGCCGCGGCTTCGCGGAAGGCCGCCAGCGCCAGGCCCAGCGACTGGGCCGCCACCATGATCCGGCCCACGTTCAGCGTCTGCAGGGCCAGCCGCAGGGCGCGGTTCAGATCGCCCACCCGGGCACTGTCGGGCACCACCAGGTCCAGCTTCAGGTTCGAAGTCTGGGTGCCGCGTATGCCCATCTTGTCCGAGAGTTCGTCGATGACAGCACCGGCCTGCTCTTTATCGACCATGAAAGCCGAAATGCCGCGCCCGCCGGCGGCCGGGTCGGTCTTGGCGAACACGACGTAGTAGCGCGAAGCCCCGCCATTGCCGATCCAGTACTTTTCACCTTGCAGGCGCCAGCCATCGCCTTCGCGGACCGCCGTGGCCTCGATGGCGGCGGCATCCGAGCCGGCCACGCGCTCGGACAGCGCGAAGCTGGTGGCCCGCCCCAAGGTCATTTCGCGCAAGTAGAAGTCTTTCTGCTCGTCGGTGCCAGCCAGCAGGATGGGAAACGCCCCCAACTGGTACGCGCACATAATCGCCGAGGTCGACGAGCAATGGGTGCCCAGCGTTTCCACGGCGGCGACGGTGGTGGTCAGGTTTTCGCCCTGGCCACCCCATTGGCGGGGCAGGAACAGGCCGGTGAATTTGTGCTCGACCAGGGCCTCGATGGTTTCCCAGGGGTAGCGCTGATCGCGGTCGAGCAAGGGAGCCAGCGGGGCGAATCGTTCGCGCCCCAGGCGGTCGGCCAGGGCTTGCCAGCGGGTGGCGGTTTCGTCTAACAGCGGATTCCAGATGACGGTCACTTCGGGTTCTCCAGGGAGGTCGACGCAGTGGGCCGAGGCGAGCGGCGGCACACCAGGCGGCCCAGCGGACGCACCAGCCCCATCAACCCCTGCGGAAAGAAAGCCAGGATGATCACCAGCACGCTGCCAAGGACGATCTTGTCCACGTAGCCGCCCAGCGAAAAGAATTTTTCCTGCGTCAGCACCAGCGCCGTGGCGATCAACGGCCCCAGCAACTGGCGCCGCCCCACCAGCACGACGGCGGTCAGCATCAGGATCAAGAAATAGGTTTCCAGGATGTCGGCGCTGACATAGGCACGCTGATAGGCGTACAGCCAGCCCGCCGAAGCACTGATCGGCGCCGAGAACAGGAATACCTGAAGCCGCACGCGCGCCGGATCGATGCCGGCCATGGCCGCCAGGCGCGGATTCAGGTGCACCATGACGGCTGCCTTGCCCAGTTGCGAATGGCGAAAACGGTCGATCAGATAAAGCACGGCTACCAGCAGGGCAAATGCATACGGCCATAGTTGCTGGTCATTGCCGGCGGTAAGGCTGATGCCGGCAAAGGAAAGGTCCAGGGTCGGCAGGCCCCGCACGCCGTCCGAGCCGCCCAGGAAAGCCCAGTTGGCGGCCAGGGTCATGGCCACCACCGAGACGGCGTACGTCACCAGCGAGAATACGAATTCGCGCAGGCGCAGGGTGACCAGTCCGACCGCCGCCGAGATGCCCAGGGCCAGCACGATGGACGCGGCCAGCGTCGCCCAGGCGCCCAGGCCGGCGCGGGTCGAGAGCAGGGCGGTGGCGTAGGCACCGGTGGCGAAGAACACCGTATGCCCCAGGCTGACCTCGCCCAGGTCGGAGACGATGACATCCAGGCCGTACGACATGACCGCCAATATGGCGATCAGGACCGCGGCGCTATAGATCGCCGGGCTGCCGCCCAGCCAGGCCGGCGCGTAGAAGCCCACGATTGCCGCCGGGAAAAGGGCGGCGCGCTGCATGGATCGGCAAGCCATCAATGTACCCCCCTGGCCGCGCCGGCGCTCAAGCCGCCGGGGCGCAGCACCAGAACCGCGATCAACACCAGGAACGCCGCGGCCGTGGCATAGGCCGGCGAGGCCAGTGCGCCGAACAGCGCGGTGAATATCCCCAGTGCCACGCCGGCGACGTAGCTGCCGGTGACACTGCCGATACCGCCCAGCACCACTACCACAAAAGTCATGATGACTTCTTCGAATCCCATGGATGTCAGAATGGGCGTGCGCGGGGCCACCATGCTGGCCGCGAACGCGACGGCCGCGCCTTCGAAGGCGAACACGCCGTAATACACGCGCCGCACATCGATGCCGGCCAATTGCGCCAGCTTGGGATCTTCGGCCACCATGCGAACCAGGCGCCCGACACGGCTGCCTTCCAGCACCCATTTCAGCGCGATGAAAACGACGATGGCCGCCACGACGATGGCGGCGTCTTGCCAGGTCAGCCAGAGACTGCCGATTTCCAGGTCGCGCATCGAGAGCGGCGTGTCCAGGATCTGGCCGGTGGCGCCGAACACCAGCGATGCGGCGCCTTGCAGTACATAGCCGAATCCCAGCGTCATGATCATGATCGACACCAGATTCTGTTCGAACGTGGCCCGCAGCATGATGCGCTGCATGAACACGCCGAACAGCGCGCCCACCACCATGGCGAGCGGCACCGCGAACAAGTACGGCACGCCCGCACTGGTGGTGGCCCACCAGGCCACGAAGGCCCCCAGCATGTACATCTGCCCATGCCCGAAGTTGACCAGCCGCGCCACGCCCAGCAGCAGCGTCCAACCGATAGCGATCAGCGCATAGGCGTGGCCGAGCACGATGCCGTTGATGAGTTGCTGAATCAGGTTCATGCCGCATGCTCCCCGAGATAGGCTTGGGCGATCCTGGGGTCGGCGCCCACGGTGGCGGCCGGCCCTTCAAGCACGACGCGGCCTCGTTCCAGCAGCAGCAGGCGGTCGACGACTTCCATGGCGGCGCGTACGTTCTGCTCGACCAGCAGGATCGACAGCCCGGACGCGGCCAGCGTGCGCAGGGTACGCAGCACCTGCAGCACCAGCATGGGCGCCAGCCCGATGGATGGCTCGTCCAGCAGCAGTACCCGCGGCCCCATCATCAGCGCCCGGCCGATGCCCAGCATCTGGCGTTCGCCGCCGGACAATTGCGCACCCAGGTGGTCGCGGCGCTCTTTCAGGCGCGGAAACAAGTCGTACACCTCGTCCTGCGAGTACACGTGCCGGTCGGTACCGGCCGCGGGCGTGATTGCGGTGGACAGGTTCTCGCGCACGCTCATGCTGGAAAACACCAGGCGTCCCTCGGGCACCAGCAGCAGCCCGTTGCGCACGCGTTCGTGAGTGGGCTGGTGGTCGATGCGCTGGCCGTCCAGGCTGATTTCACCCTGGACTTGCGGGCTGCCGCGCGACCACCCCGCCAGGGCATTGACCAGAGTGGACTTGCCCGCCCCGTTCGCGCCTACCACGCCCACGATCTCGCCCCGGCCGACCTCGAGCCGTTCCAGCGCGACCGCATGGTTGCCGTCATAGGCCACGTCCAGCCGGCGTGCCTGCAGCACGGTGTCGTTGCCGCCCGCGCTCATGCTGTCTTCCCCAGGTAGGCTTCCAGCACGCGCGGGTCGTTGCGAATGGCCGACGGCGTGCCGCAGGCCAGCGGGCGCCCCAGGTCCAGCACGAAAATCCGGTCGGCCACCGCCATGACCAGGTCCATGTGGTGTTCGATGACCACCACGGCCATGCCCTCGGCCTTCAGTTCGGTCAGCAGGCGTACCAGCGCGGCCATGTCGGCACCGCCGAGTCCAGCTGCGGGCTCGTCCAGCAGCAGCACGCTGGCGCCACGCCCGTAGGCCAGCGCAATGGAAAGCATGCGCTGCATGCCGTACGAAATCTCTTTTGGCCGGCGATCGTGAAATTGCGCCGGGATGCTGAACCGTTCGAGCAAGCGTTCGGCATAGTCCTGCGCCTCGGCCCGCCGCCGGGATGCCTTGAACGGATTCACCGCGCTGGCCAGCAAGCCCACATGTGCCTGTTTACCCAGCATGGCCATCATGTTCTCGCGCACGCTCAAGTCATCGAAGAACGCGTTCTGCTGGAACGTGCGCTTGATTCCCAGCGCGGCAAGGCGGTAGGGCGCAACGTCGGTGATCTCGCGCCCGTGCAGGCATACCCGGCCGCTGCGCGGAACCAGTGCGGTGACGGCGTCGTAGCACGAACTCTTGCCCGCTCCGTTCGGGCCGATGATGCTGAGCAGTTCGCCGGCATGGACCTCCCAGCCGACGCCTTCCAGCGCCACCAGGGCGCCGTAGCGCACGCCCAGGCCCTCGACGCTGAGTACGGGCGCGGCGGGTTGGGCGCCGGCCTCGGTCACGGCGTTCTGCGCATTCATTGCCGGACCACGATCTTCTGGCCCTGCACGGTGAACAGGTAATGGTTCGACTGGAGCTGGCCATTGGGCTCGAAAGTCAGGTCGCCCATGACCGTATTCTTGAACTTGCCGCCACGGATGCGCTTGGCGATCGCCTCCCGGTCCAGCGTCTTGAGCTCGTTGGCGGCCATGGCCCATACCTGCAGCGAAGTGGCGCCCAGGGCCATGAACTTGTCCGGCGTGTAGTTGAATAGCTCCTGCGTCTTGGCCACGAAGCGCTGGTTGGCCGGATTGGAAGCGAACGGCTCGACATCGGGGAAATAAATGTCGGCGCCTACCAGCCCGTCGGCGGCCTCGCCCGCCACTTTGATGACGCTGGGCGCCACTGTGCCCACGGCGGCCACCAGCGTGCCGGGCAGGCGCGCGCGCTTGGCCTGCCGGATGATTGCAGGCATGCCCAGGCCTTCGTTGGCATTGATGGCCACGGTAATGTCGGGCTCGGCTCCGCGTACGGCCGTCAGTGCCACGCGAAAATCGGCCTGGGTGAACGGAAATTTCTCTTCGGCCACCTTCTCGTATGCATAGCCCAGGCTCTTGAGCGCCGCTTCAATAGACGCCTGGGCGCCATTGCCGTAGGCATCGTTCTCGGTCAGGAACGCGATGCGCTTGGCCTTCTGGCTGGCAATGTAGTTCGCGATGACTGTGCCGTCTTGCGAGTTGGAGCTGTTCAAGCGGATGGCGAGCGGGTTGCCTTCCCCCGACAGTATCGGGTCGGCCTTCGACACCGCGGTGATGTCCAGGATGCCGGCCCGCGCGATCACCGGCTGCATGGCCAGCGTCACCGGACTGTTCCAGCCTTCGATAATGACCGACACTCCGGTGCTGACCAGCTCATTGGCGCGCGATACGCCCACCGCCGGCGTGGACTCGTCGTCTCGCGACACGATCTCGATCTTGCGGCCCAGCACGCCGCCGTCTTCGTTGATGACGGCGGCCATAGCCTGAATGGCCTGCGTGACATGCTGGCCCTGCGGGCCGGCGCCACCCGAAAGAGGAAAGATCACCCCGACTTTCACGGGGTCTTGCGCCTGCGCCAGCGCGCTCATGCCTAGGCCGACCAAACCCACGGCCACCAGTTTCTGAATCAGCTTCATGGTTGTCTCCTGTCGTTATACGGGCGATGCCCGGCGCTGCTCATGGCTGCACGACGATCCTGCCGTCCTGCACGGTGAATACATAGGTGGGCAGTTGCAGTTGCCCATTGGATGCGAAGCTCACCGGCCCGAAGACCGTGCGGTCGAAACTGCCGCCGCGGATACGCGCGGCCAGCTTGTCGCGCTCGAGCGTGCCCAGTTCGTTGGCGGCCATGGCCCATAGCTGCAGGGCGGCGGCCCCTACTGCCATGAATTTGTCGGGCGTCTCGCCGAACTGGGATTGCATGCGCGCGACAAGGCGCTGGTTCACCGGGTTGGAGACAAACGGCTCGACGTCGGGAAAATAAATATCGACCCCCATCGTGCCATCGGCGGCTTTCCCCGCAACGGCGATCACGCTCGGCGCCACCGTGCCCAGGGCTGCCACGAGCTGGCCGGGTACGCGGCCTTGCCGGTACTGCCGCAAGATCGCGGGCATGCCCAGGCCTTCGTTGGCATTGATGGCGACCGTGACGTCGGGATTCGCCGCCCGCACGTTGGTCAGCGGGATGCGGAAATCCGCCTGGGTGAAAGGGAATTTCTCTTCGGCCACTTTTTCGTAGCCGTAGCCCAGGCGCTTCAGCTCGGCTTCGATGGCGGCCTGCGTGCCTAGCCCGTAGGCATCGTTCTCGGTCAGGAAGGCCACGCGCCGGGCGCCAAGCCGATGGGCGATGATGGCCGCCACCGCCGCGCCGCCCTGCGAGTTCGACGCGTTCAATCGTATGGCCAGGGGATTTCCCTCGCCCGACAGTACCGCGTCGGCGCTCGAGAACAGGGTGATGTCCAGAATGCCGGCCCGCGAAATGACCGGCTGCATGGCCAGCGTGACTGGGCTGT
>DASPIV010000348.1:0-3214 GCA_035628955.1 Bordetella sp. | reverse complement strand
CCAAGGGCGAATACCGGAGTGCGGAGCACGAAGGCACAACAATGAGCCCGCCGGGCCGCCCCAAGGGGGCATACCGGAGTGCGGAGCACGAAGGCACACCAATGAGCGTCTCCCGGCATGTCGTCGTGATCGGAGCCGGCGCGGTGGGCGCGGTCACGGCCATCTACGCCTTGAAAGCCGGCTGGCGCGTCACTCTGGTCGAACCGGCCGAGCCGGGCGGCCAGCAGGCCGCCAGCTATGGCAACGCCGGTTGGCTGTCGTCGCACTCAATCCTGCCGCCGGCCGCGCCGGGGGTGTGGAAGCAAGTGCCCAACTGGCTGAAAGATCCGCTGGGCCCGCTGGCGATCCGCTGGGGCTACCTGCCGCGCGCCCTGCCCTGGCTGGCGCGCTACCTGGCCTCGGCCTGGACCTGGCCGCGCGTGCAACGCACGGCCCAGGCCCTGCGCACGCTGCTGGCCGATGCCCCCGCGCTGCATCAGGCGCTGGCCAGCGAGGCCGGCGTGCCGCACCTGATCGAACAGCGCGGCCTGCTGCATGCCTATGTGTCGGAACAACAATTCCGCGCCGACAGCCGGGCCTGGGATATCCGCCGCCACGAAGGCATCCAGTGGCGGGAACTCGACGCCCAGGCACTGCGCGCGCTCGAGCCCGACCTGCATCCCCGCTATACCTTCGGCGTGCTGGTACCCGAAACCGGCCACTGCCGCAATCCCGGCGCCTACGTGGCGGCGCTGGTGCGGCTGGCCCAATCGCTGGGCGCCGAGCTGCGCCGCACGCGCGCCACCGGCTTCGACATCCAGGCCGGCGCGCTGCGCGCCGTGCGCACGGCCGATGGCGACATTGCCTGCGACAAGGCCGTCATTGCCACCGGCATACGCTCGCGCGAGCTGGCCCGGCTGGCCGGCGACGCCGTGCCGCTGGCAGCCGAGCGCGGCTACCACGCCGTCATCAGGCAGCCGGAAGGCGGCGCCCGCATGGCCACCATGGTGGCCGATTGCAAAGTCGTCGTGAATGCCATGGAAGACGGCCTGCGCGTGGCCGGCCAGGTCGAGATCGCCGACATCGATGCCGCCCCCGACTGGCGGCGCGCCCACATCCTGCGCGACCTGCTGGTATCCATCTATCCGGCGCTGCCGGCCCGCCTGCCCGACGAACGCGTCGACTACTGGCAGGGTGCGCGTCCCAGCATGCCCGACGGCCTGCCGTGCATCGGCCCGGCCACCGCCAGTGCCGACATCGTGCACGCGTACGGGCACGGACACGTGGGCCTGGTGGGCTCGGCCCGCACCGGCGAGCTGGTAGTACAACTGATCCAGGGCCTGCCGCCGTCCATCGCGCTGGCACCGTTCGACCCGCGCCGGTTCCGCTGAACCGGCCCCATCCGAAGGAACCCGTCATGTCCACGCTTTCTGCTTCCAGCCGTATCGCCCGCGGCGGCAAGTCACTGTACGGCGCACCGCTGGGCATCCTGATGCTGGATGCGCGATTCCCGCGCATTCTCGGCGACATGGGCAATGGCCAGACCTGGCCTTTTCCCGTGCTGTACCGGGTAGTGCGCGGTGCCAGTCCCGAAAAAGTCGTGCTGCAGGGCGCGCGCGGCACGCTCGATGCCTTCATCGAGGCCGGGCGCGAACTGGTCGACCTGGGCGCCGAGGCCATCACCACCAACTGCGGTTTCCTGGCGCTCTTCCAGCAAGAGTTCTCGCAGGCGCTGGGCGTGCCGGTGGCCACCTCGTCGCTGATGCAGGTGCCCTGGGTGCAGGCCACCCTGCCCCCGGGTAAACGGGTAGGGCTGGTTACCGTCAGCGGATCGACTCTGTCGCCGGCGCACCTGGCGGCTGTCAATGTACCGGCCGATATCCCGGTGGCCGGCACCGAGCATGGCAAAGAGTTCTTTCGCGTGCTGATCAAGGCCGAAAAACAGGACATGGATATCGGCCTGGCCGAACAAGACATTCTTGACGCCGGGCTGGACCTGGTGCGGCGCCACCCCGAGGTGGGGGCCATCGTGCTCGAATGTACTAATATGCCCCCTTATGCCGCCGCCTTGCAGGCCGCAACTGGGCTGCCCGTCTACGATATCTATTCCATGATTACGTGGTTCCATGCCGGCCTGCGGCCCCGCGCCTTCGGCTAGGCGCCAGCCCACCCACAAGGTGGCATGGCGCAAGCGCCTGGCCGCCAGGCCCCTGGCGGCCCACTTTTCGGAGATCCCGTGAGCGCCGCCCCCGACAGCACCGTCGACCGTGTCTACAGCCAGCTTCGATCCATGGCCATCGGCTATGAATTCAAGCCCGGCGAGAAACTCAACGAAGTGGCATTGGCCAAGCGCCTGGAAGTCAGCCGCACGCCGCTGCGCGAAGCCCTGAACCGGCTGGGCATCGAAGGCCTGCTGCGCTTCCAGCCCGGCAAAGGCTTCTTTTGCCGCGACCTCGACGTACACGAAATCTTCCACCTGTACGAGCTGCGCAAAGTCGTCGAGGTGGCCTGCGCCCGCCTGTCCATCACGCGGGCCCACGACGAAGACATACGCAAGCTGCTCGACTTCCTGGATGCCACCGGCCCCGAACCCGGCGATCGCAGCGTGGCCGACCTGGTCGGCCTGGACGAGACCTTCCACGAACGCCTGCTGGCCATGTCGGGCAATACCGAAATGCTGCGCGTGCTCCAGAACGTGAATGCGCGCATCCGCTTCGTGCGCTGGATCGACATGCGCCTGGGCGATCGCCGCAATACCCAGCTCGAGCACCGCCACATCCTGGAAGCGCTGTTGGCCCGCGACGAAGCCGCCTGCACGGCTTTGCTGGAAAAACACATCGACCGGCGGCTGGACCAGATCACATCCGCGATCCGCGAAGGGTACGCCCAGATCTACATGGGCACCCAGGCCCAGGCCGCCGCCTGAATCGCGCTACCGTCCGGCCGCGTACTGGGTGGATGGCACGGCATCGGCGGCCGGCGAGCCGCAAGGCACGCGTATGCCGTTCATCAGCAAATCCGCGATAAACACCGCCAGGTCGCGGCTGGTGGCCGCGCTTTGATCCAGCATCGCGTAGCGTTCCAGTATTCCCACGAACGCCTGCGAAAACCAGAACGGAGACACGTCGCGGCGCAGCAGGCCGGCCTGCTGTTCGCCCTTGACCTTGAGGGCGATCAGGTCGACCAATTCATTCTTCAGGGCTTCGGCATTGGCTGATTGCTGGAAGCCGATCTT
>DASPIV010000347.1:0-14103 GCA_035628955.1 Bordetella sp. | reverse complement strand
CCCAGCCGCTCGCGGAACACTACATCGTTGTGCTCGCCCAGCCTGGGGCCCATGTGATTGATGCCCCCCGGGGTGTCGGTCAGGCGCGGCACGACATTGGGCAGGGCATATTCACCGCGCTCATCCTTCACGTACACAATGTTCTCGCGTGCCTTGTACTGAGGGTCTTCGAAGATCTCGTCCACCGCGTATACCGGCCCGCACGGCACCTGGAACTGCTCGCAGATGCCCAGCACCTCGTCGCGCGTAAAGCGCGCCGTCCAGGCACCCACGTATTCATCGACCTGGGCCCGCTCGGCCTCGCGCTGGACGATGGTGCCCCACTTTCCCGCGCCGCCGAATTCCGGCACTTCCATCGCCACGGCCAGCCGCTCGAAGATCTTGTCGCTGGTGCAGGCAATGGCAATCCAGCGCCCGTCCGACGTGGGGTAGTGGCTGTGCGGCACCACGTTCACGGTGCCGGGGCCCATGCGTTCGCGCACATAGCCCTTCATGTGATAGCTGGGCGCCAGTTCATCCAGGATGCGGAAAATCGGTTCGTACAGGCCGATATCGATGACCTGGCCGCGGCCGGTCTTGGACAGCGCCTGCATGGCCAGCAAGACGCCCAGCGCACCGTACAAGCCGGCCATGTAGTCGGGAATCGTGGCCGAGCCAGGTGTCACCGGCGGACGGTCCGGGTAGCCCGCCAGGTACGACAAGCCGCCGAAGGCATTGCCGATGCGGCCAAAGCCCGGACGGCCGCTATAAGGCCCGGTCTGGCCGTAGCCCGAGATACGCACCATGATCAGGCGCGGATTGACCTCGCGCAGCACGTCCCATCCCAGGCCCCATTTTTCCAGGGTGCCGGGCTGGAAGTTCTCGACCAGCACATCCGATTGCGCCACCAGCGCCTTCAACAGTTCCGCGCCTTCCGGCGTGCGCAAGTCCAGCGTTGCGGACTTCTTGTTGCGGCACTCCGACAGCCAGGGCAGCGAATCGCCGCTGGGCGTGATGCTGCCGAAACGGCGCAACGCGTCGCCCACCTTCGGCAATTCCAGCTTGATGACGTCGGCCCCGAACTCGGCCAATTGCGTCGAACAAAACGGCCCGGCCAGGAAGCTCGACACATCGACGATCTTCAAGCCATCCAGCGGCCGTACCCCTGCTGCCTTGTCTTGCATGCCTGTCTCCTCGGTATTGCATTGCGGCGGCAAGCGCGTGCGCCCATGCGCGGGCCACGCGCCGCCGGTTCATGCCGTCTGCGCGGCGGCGATCCGTTGCGCGGCGTCCAGCACTCGCTGGGCCGCATAGACAATCGGGTAGTCGATGAACTGGCCATCGAGCTGGATGGCCGACGAACCCTGGGCCTCGGCCTGCGCGAAAGCCTCCATCACCCGCCGCGCATGCTTGACCTGCGCATCGCTGGGGCTGAACGCGGTGTTGGCCACGGGCACCTGGTCGGGATAGATGCACAGCTTGCCCTGGAAGCCCAGCCCGCGCGCACGCTGCGCCGACAAGGCAAAGCCGTCAGGGTCCTGCAGATTCACCCATACGGTATCCAGCGGTGGCTCCAGGCCGGCCGCGCGCGACTGCAGCACGATTTCGCTGCGGTAGGCTGCCAGTTCGGTCTCGTCGCGGGTCCAGGTCAGGTCCAGGTCCAGCGTGTAGTCGCCCGCCCCGAACGCCACGCGCTTGACGCGCGGGCTGGCGCGCAATATTTCGGGCAGCCGCGCCATGCCCTGCGCGGTCTCGATCAGGCCGATCAGGTCTACGCTGCCGGCCACCATACCGTGCTCGCGTTCCAATTGGCCGATCAACCAGTCGGCGGTTTGCAGGTCGGCGGCCGATTCCACCTTGGGCAGCAGCACGCCATCGAGTCCGGGGCGCACGGTCTCGGTCAGGTCGCCATACGCAAAAGAAGTCGGTAGCGGATTGACCCGCACATAACCCAGGCACAAACGGGGCGCCTGCATGGCCTGCACGACTTTCGGCCGGCTGGCGGCTTTTTCCGACACCGCGCAGGCATCTTCCAGATCCAGGATCACCGCGTCGGCGCCCAGGGTGAACGCTTTCTCGACCCGCCTGGGATGGTTGGCGGGAGCAAACAGGAAGGACCGCAGCACAGGCATCGAAAGTCTCCACTGATTAGCGGGCGAACCAGCGGCGCACTACCTTGCCGATTCGTCGCAAGGCCGCAAGCGGCCAGGGGCGACGAGGTGTCTCAGGTTCAGCCGTTTTCTATTTGTGCGTATGTACGTACAATATCCAGCAAAGGTGGCACTGTCAATATCGGGTTAACGCGGCCCCGGTCACGCCCGAACGGGGTGCTCTATTACAATCCGTTCCAACCCCAACGTTGGTCACCGCATGGCAACTACCCCGTCGTCCCCGCCTGTTGCCTTCGATGCGTTTTCGGGTGGGCGGCAGCCGCTGTACGCGGCGCTGGCCCGCACCCTGAAGCAAGACATCGAAAATGACCGCTATCCGGTAGGCAGCACCCTGCCCACCGAAGGCGAATTGGCGCTGCGCTACAACGTCAGCCGCCACACGGTCAGACAGGCCCTGCGAGAACTGAAAGACGAAGGCATCATCTGGTCGCGCCCCGGCGTGGGCACCAAGGTGCGATCGCGTCCGCAAGGCTTGCGTTTTTTCAACGGCATCAATTCGGTATCCGACCTGCTGCAATTCGTGGATGCCACCGAAATGCATGTGCAATCGCGCCGCGAGATCGTGGCCGACGATACCTGGGCCGCCCAACTGCACTGCCAGCCCGGGCAGGCCTGGGCCGAGACCAATATCGTGCGCACCATCGTCGGCAACACCACGCCCATGAGCTATCTGCAGGTCTACCTGCGGCCGGAATTCGCCGACGTGCTGGCCTCGGTCAAGGTGTTGCGCAAACCCATCTATTCGCTGGTGGAAGCTCGCTATGGCGTGCGCATCGTCGAAGTACAGCAAGAGATCACCGCGGCCAATCTCGACCGCCAGATGGCCCGCGCCCTGAAAGCCACCGAAGGCCAGGCGGCGCTGAAAATCACCCGTTATTACCTGGACCGCGCCGGCCAGCTCGTGCAGGTGGGCCTGGGCCATTACCCCAGTGGGCGCTACACGCAAAGCTCGCATTTTCGCGCCCACAACACCGACGAATAGGCTCACGCCGGATGCTCGTGCGGATGGTCGCGGCCCCACTGGGTCACGGCCTCACGCGTGGCGCCGTGCGTGGCATGGCTGCGCGCCTGGATATCCAGCAGGCGCGCTACGTCGCGCGCGGCCGCCAGCACGTCGTCGGCATCCAGCCCGGTCTCGATCCCCATCAGGCCCAGCATGCGCACCAGGTCTTCGGTGGGGAAATTGCCCACTGCGCCCAATGTCTGCGGCATGGCGATGCCGCCGCCGATGCCGCATATCGCCCCTTCCAGCCATGCCGCGCCGCCGTCCAGCGCCGCCGCGATATTGGCCGTGGCCATGCCCGACAGGTTGTGCACGTGAAAGCCAAGCTCCATATCGGGATAGCGCTCGCCCAGCCGCGCGTACAAGCGGTTGACGTGACGCGGGTCTTCCATGCCCACCGAACCCGCCAGGTACAGGCGCCGGATGCCCGCATTGCGAAACTCGCCCACCATGGCCTCGATGCGTTCCTCGGGAATCAGGCCTTCGTAGGGACACCAGAACGACATGCCCAGCGCCAGCACGTAGCTCAGGCCCGCCGCGTCGGCGATGCGAAAGGCTTCGATCGCCTGCGCATTGGCCTGGCCTGGGTCCATGTTCTGGTTCTTCTTCAGGTACGCGGCACTGCCGATAGTCAGGCCGACCACCTCGTCGACATTGGCCTGCACCGCGCGTTCGGCGCCGCGTGCGTTCGGCGCCAGGCCCCGGTATACGGTGCCCGCACGGCGCTGGATGCGCGCGCAGACCTCTTCGGCGTCTTTCAGGTTGGGAATGACGCGCGGATGCGCGAAGCCCGTCACCTCGATCACCGGAAAACCCACGGCCGACAGGCGGTCGATGATGCGCACCTTGTCGTCGGTGGATACCCAGGTCGGAAAGCTCTGCAGGCCATCGCGCGGGCCGACCTCGGCCACCTGGACGCGCGCCGGAAAACGCATGGGCATGGCTTGCTCCTTTAGTGTTGGTGTCGGCAGGCCTTAGTCGGCCAGTTCGATGCCGGCGCGTTTCAATTCAGCCTCGGTGTAGCCCAGGCGCTCGACCAGGATCTCGCGGTTGTGCCGGCCCAGTGCCGGTCCCGGCGCGCGTATGCTGCCGGGCGATGCCGACAGCTTGCCCACCACGTTCTGCATGCGCAGCGGGCCGCCCAGTTCTTCGTCGTGCACGGTGGCAATGTTCTCGCGTGCCTGCACCTGCGGGTCGGCCAAGATCTGCGCCACGTTGTTGACCGGCGCCATGGTCGATTGCAGATCGGCCGAACGCGCCAGCAGGTCGTCCAGGTCGTAGCGCCCCACTGCCTGCTGCAAGGCCTCGTCCAGCTCGCGCACGTGCTTCAGGCGCTGGCGGTTGTCCGCGAAGCGCGGATCGTCAATCAGGCCGGGCACATCCAGTACCTGGCAAATGCGCACGAAGGTCGATTGCGCGCTGCCGGCAATCGCCAGCCACTTGCCGTCGCGCGTCTGGAAGGTGTTGCGCGGCGCCGTGAAGGGCAGTCGGCTGCCGCTGCGTTCCTGCACCAGGCCCAACTGGTCGTAGTTGATGACATGCGGCCCGATCAGGGTCAGCAGGGTTTCGTAGATGGCCAGGTCCACGTACTGCCCTTCGCCCGTGCGCTGCTTGTGCTGCAGCGCCACCATGGCCAGGAAGGCGGCCATCAGGCCGGTGGTGGAATCGGCCAGGCCGAAGCCGGGCAGCAACGGCGGCTGGTCCGGGTAGCCGGAAATCTGCGCATAGCCGGCATACGCCTCGGCCAGCGTGCCAAAACCGGGGCGTTCGCGATACGGGCCGGTCTGGCCGAAACCGGTCACACGCATCATCACCAGGCCGGGGTTGATGCTTTTCAGTATGTCATAGCCCAGCCCCCATTTTTCCAAGGTGCCACTGCGGTAGTTTTCGACCACGATATCCATGTCGGCCACCAGGCGCTTGACCGCCTCCTGGCCAAACGGCGTGCGCAAATCCAGCGTGATGGCGCGCTTGCCGCGATTGAGCACCTTGAAGTACAGGCCCACGCCATCTTTGCTTTCCCCCCAATAGCGCACTTCGTCGCCGCTGCCCGGCCGTTCGACCTTGATCACGTCGGCGCCGAAGTCGGCCAGAAACATCGTGCTCATGGGTGCGGCCAGGAAATTCGACAGGTCCAGCACCTTCACGCCAGCGAGCGCGCCTTGCGGCACGGCCTGGGGGGAAACAGCCATGTTTGCCTCCTACATATGTACGTTTGTACGTACATTAAATGACGTTTGAGACCCCGTCAACCTTTCGCTGTGTCGTGCATTTTTGCGGAGAATAAGCGGCTTTTCTCCGCATAATTTGCGGTGAATAATTGCGAATGCGGAGAATGTGGCGCATAATCTCCGCATGAATAGCGGAGATTATGACTATATCTGGCAGGCCCCGGACTGGCCCTACTGGCGCTACGACTTGGCAGCGCTCGTTCCATTACTGGCTGAGGTCAGCCACGCACAAGGCCTGCTGGCTGGCCGCTTGGCCGACGCCGGCATGCCGGTGCGCGCCCAAGCCAGCCTGTCAGCCCTGACCGACGATGTCGTCAAAACCAGCGAAATCGAAGGGGAACAGCTCGATGTCACGTCGGTGCGCTCCTCCATTGCCCGACACCTGGGGGTAGACATCGGCGCCCTGGCTCCCATGGATCGTCATGTCGAAGGCATTGTCGAAGTGGTGCTCGATGCCACGGCCAACTGCCACGCCCCCGTCACGCCAGAACGCCTGCTCGGTTGGCACGCCGCACTATTTCCCACGGGCCATTCTGGCCTGATGCGCATTGCGGCGGGCGCTTGGCGCGATGACGCACATGGCCCGATGCAAGTCGTATCGGGGCCGGCGGGACGGCGTCGCCTCCATTATGAAGCGCCCCCGGCCAGCCACCTGGACGCGGAAATCCGTCATTTTCTTAACTGGATCAACCACGCGCCCAGCGACCCACCGCTTATCCAGGCGGGGCTGGGCCACTTATGGTTCGTTACCCTGCACCCATTCGACGATGGCAACGGCCGCATTGCCCGAGCCCTGGGCGACTTGTTGCTTGCTCGCGCCGACCACACCTCGCAACGCTTCTATAGTCTTTCCGCGCAGATCCGGCAAGAGCGCGAGGCCTACTACCAGATATTGGAAAAAACCCAGAAGGCATCGCTGGACGTGACGGCATGGCTGACATGGTTTTTTGTCCGCTCTGCACCGCGCGATCGCACAAGCGCAACACGCGCTGGATACCGTACTGGACAAAACCCGTTTCTGGCAGCATATGGCCGGCACGCCGATGAATGAACGGCAGACCAAACTCGTCAACCGCCTGCTCGATGGCTTCGAAGGCAAACTGACCAGCACCAAGTGGGCGGCAATCGCGAAATGTTCCCCCGATACCGCACTGCGCGACATCAATGAACTGATGGCGCGGGGCGTTCTGCAACGTTCGGCATCCGGCGGGCGCAGCACCAGCTATGAATTGAACATCCCCGCGACACCGTAGCTTTCGTGGCGCAACCTGCAGTTCGTGCCCCTACCGCGCCATGCACTGCTTCCAGCGGCCGTGCACCCGGTTGGCGAACCATGCCGTGGTCAGGTTGCGCGTGATCTTCGGGCTTTCGAGCTTGATGCCCGGCAGCACCGCGCGCGGCACGCGCTTGCCGGCATCTTTATCGGCCAACTGGAATACGCGCCGGTACAAGCGCGTTTCCTCGAATTCCAGGCTGTTGCCCTTTTCCAGGGCAGGCCGGATGCGCGCTTCGTTGATGTCGAGCCGCAGCCGGATGGCGCGCACGGCACGTTCGGTGCGGCTGGGATCGATCGAGCCGTGGATCAGCAAATCGCCGTCGAGCGCCAGTTCGATGCCCGACAAGCGGCTGACCGCGGCCTGGAAGGCCGCGTTGCGGCTGGCATACCAGCCGGCGTTGAAATCGGCGTACCGGTACAGCACCGAATCGTAGCTGGCCGGGTAGCCCAACAAGTGGGCAATGCCGAAGTACATGCCACCGCGCCGGGTGAAGACTTCGCGCCGGATAGAGGTTTGGACCTCATAGGGATAGTCTTGCGCGTGCGCCTGGGCAAAGGCGATACTGACCTGCATCGGCCCACCGGTATGCACCGGGTTGAGCCCCCCGAACAGTTGCCGCCCCATGGGTACCATGCCGATGAAGTCTTCGAAGATCTCGCTCAACTGCTTTTCGGTACGTACGGTATCGAGGCGCTGGTTGTAGGTCTTGCCCGTGGGCGACTTCACATTCAGCGCGGCGTTCACCAGGAAGGCCGGCACGTGCATGGCCTGCGTACGGCGTTCGATCTCGCGCCGCGCAATGCCCGGCAGGCCCGATACCGCGGGGTCGGCGCGAAACGACGATTCCTGCTCGGTAACGGCCAATACGGCGCACAAGTTGGTGCGGCTGGCGTCCAGCCCTTGCGCGGTAAAAGCCACCGCGATATCGCGCGCCCAGCCGTCGCGGTCGGACACCTGCGGCGGCAATAGCCGCTTCAGGTCGGCACGTATCTCGGTGGCGCCGCGCGTGGGCTCTTCGGGGATCTGGGTGGCGCAGCCTGCCAGCAGCGCCAGCGCCAGCATTCCCAGGCATCGCGCGGCACGGCCGCGCGTCCATGGACCGATGAAAAAGCCTGGACAGGGGTTTCCCGAAACTGGCACTCGTATTGCTCTCTGGAAGCCGGAACATAGTTCGCGCAAGGCGAGTGCCCGATCATACACGGGCTATCCCAGCATGGCTTTTGCTGCCCGAACGGTGGCTTCGATGCCGCGACGCAAATCGTACTGTGGCACATAGCCCAGCTCTTTGCGCGCCCGCGAGATATCCAGCGCCCCTTTGCGCGCCGTGGGGTATCGATCGCCGTGCAAGTACCAGCCCGGCGCAGTGGTAACGTTCGCCCCGGGTATCAGTTCGCGCACGATACGCGCCACGTCATCGATGGTGGGCGCCTGCCCGGTGGCGATGTGATAGGCATCGAAACGGTGATGTTGCTTGTCCAGCGCCAGCAGCACGCCGGCCACCGTATCGTCGATATAGACTTGGTCCACTGCCAGATCGCCACCGGTACGCAGATGGTACGCGCCCCCCGTCAGCGCCGCGTCCACGAACACCTTGGGCACGCGGGCGCGCGGCAGATCGGGCCCGTAGACCCAGCAAGTGCGCACGTTGACGCACTCCAGGCCATGGCGATCGGCATAGACACGGCCATAGTGTTCGGCAGCGAGCTTGGTCAACCCATAGATGCTGGTGGGCCGCTGGGGATGGTCTTCATCGATGATCTGTGCTGTGAAATCACCGTAGGTCTCTTCAGTGCTGATATGCACGACCCGGCGCACGCCAAAATGGCGCATGGCCTCGAACAGGTTCACCGATCCCTCGGTATTGACCCGCATGGCTTTGATCGGTACATCGGCGGCCAGCGCCACGCCCACGATGGCGGCGGCATGCACCACCGCCTGCGGCTCATAGGCCTTGAATGCATCGATGACCTGCGACCACTCGCCCAGGTCGGCCTCTACCGGCGCCAGGCCAGGATAGCGCTGCTTCAGCGCGGCCAGCGCCGGGGTGGCACGCAAGTCCAGCGCCACCACCTCATCGCCGCGCGCCAGCAGCGCCTGGACGATCGAAATTCCCAGCCAACCGGCAGCGCCCGTTACCAGAATACGTTGCGACATGGCGCGCCTCACTCGTCGGTCGGCGGTGTGGTGATCACCAGGAACACCAGGGTATCCGTGCCGGTACAGTGCAGTTCATGCACGACCCCAGGCGGGATGAAGGCCACGTCGTTGCCGCGCACCACGCGCCGCTCGCCGTCGATGACCAGCACCCCCTCGCCGTTCAGCACATGGTAGATCTGCTCCTGCACTTTATGCACATGGCTTTCCACGTAGGCGCCCGGCTCGTAACACGAGATACGATGATCGAAGAATTTGCTGCCCGTCAGATCCGGCGTAACGATCGCCTTGGACAGCGCCTGGTGATGATGGCCCGGATATTCGGTCCAGAGCAATTCCGCCAGATTGCGCGTGACGGCCCGCGCGTAGGGAAAAGAAGCAGGCGCAGCCTGGTTTTCGGATTTTCCGTTGTCGTTCATGGCTTGTGTACCTCATTGGTAAAGAAGGCAAAGAATTGCGTCACGCCGCTGGATCGATCAGGTGGCGCAGGCTATGGCGGGGCACGAAGCCCAGGCGTGCCCGGGCGGGCGCCAGGTCGTACAGCGACGCATGCGGTTGGTTTTGGTAAAGCGCGGGGTCGCGCACAGGCACCGGCCGGCCCAGCAGGCGTTCGAGCCGCTGCACCGTGGGTTCGGGCGCCAATGTGTCGGCCGCCGCCAGGTAGAAAGCCTCGAACGGCAGGGCCGCCGTACCAGGCGACGGCATGCGCAAGGCCAGCCAGAAGGCATGAGCAAGATCGCGTGGATCGATGTAATTGAACAGCGGTCCGCCGCCTGCCGACGAAGGTCCTCCGGCCTGGCGCCCCACATATGCATCGGGGTCGCGGGCACGGGCCCGTATCTCGCCCTCCATCTCGGGATACGCCACGAACACGGTGCGCATGGCAATGACCTCGATGCCGCGCAATGCGAAGGCCCTGCCGATATCTTCGCCCAGCACCTTGCTCAGGGCATACGGATCGGTGGCGCGCAACGGATGCGCAAGGTCCACGGGCAGATAGTCGGGCGGCACCATTGCGCCTTCGCGTACGGTGTAGCCCATGACAGAATCGCTGGAGCACAGCACCACGCGCGCCACGCCTGCCGCCTCGCAGGCTCGGAGCACATTCCAGGCACCCAGTGTGTTGATGCGGAAGATGTCGTCCTCGTCGCCCGACCAGATATTGGGGCGCGCGGCAATATGCAGCACCGCGAAGCAACCCTGCACCGCCTGGGCCACGGCGGCTGGATCGGTAATGTCACCGGCCTGCCATTCGATGTCTTCGGCGCCAGCCCGCAGATCCAGGCCGCGCGCTGCCACACCTTGGCGCAACAGTTCGCGCACCACATAGCGCCCAAGCAGACCCGCCGCGCCGGTCACCAGCACGCGTGGCCGCTGCGGGTCGAAATGAGGAATATGTTCCATGGCCTAGGTCCTTCTGGGTGCGACGACACCGGCGCACGCCAGGACATCGTGGCTTTGCACAATCGATGCCCGCGCATCCTGATCGATGATCTCAAGCAATATCGGGCCGGCAAACGCCTGGGCATCCAGTGCCACCGCCAATTGCCCGAATGGCACGTCGCCCTTGCCTATAGGGTCGTGGCGCCAGGCGCCGCGGGTGGTGTCCGAACAATGCAGCAGAGAGACCCGCCCCGCCAGCCAACGCATGCCATCGTGCAATGATTCCCCGATGAAATGCGCGTTGGCGGCGTCGTAACAGGCACTCAGCACATCACCATCGCCCAGTTCATCGAGGAAATCGCCGATCTCCCGCGCCGTGGGCAAGGCAGCGAAAGGCACGTTCTCGATGGCCAGCTTCACGCCATGGGCGCGGGCGTACGGAACCAGTGCCCCCACGGTTTCCTGCACCCAGGCCCGGGACAGCGCGCGCGCCGGCGGCAGCAACGGACTCAGCCGGCCCGGTACCGTCACCAGGCAAGGGGCGTGCAATTCGGCAGCCAGCGCAATTGCTTTCTTGAACATGCCCACCGAATACGCACGCGTCTGCGCGAACGGGCTGGCCAGGTTGGTGTCCAGGCTGGGCAGATTCAGCGACGTGAATGACAAGCCTTCGCCCCGCATCAGCGCGACGATCTCGCGGCGAGCCTGCGGAGAGATCTCCAGGTCCAGATGCGGCGGATTGATGACACCCTCGAACTGGCGATAGCCCAATGCGCCGAGTTCGGCCAGGCACGCGCGGATCGGATGGCTCCAGATATAACTGTACGTGTTGACCCCCGCTACGCGCGCGTTCATGCTGCCTCCTGTTGGCCGACGCCCAGCAGCCGCTGCTGCAGCGCCACGTCAAGGCTGAGCGCATGGGCCGATCCCGCGTAGGCGGTCCGGCCATTGACCAGTACATACGCGCGCTCGGCCAGGCCCAGGGCCGACTCGGCATGATGCTCGACAATGATCATGCTGACCTGGCGGGAAATGCGCTGCACGGCTTCACGAATATCCTTGACGACGGCGGGGGCCAGGCCTTCGAAGGGCTCGTCGAGCAAGATCAAGCGCGTCGGCGCCATCAGGGCGCGTGCCACGGCTACCATCTGCCGCTCGCCCCCCGACAGGTTCTCGGCGCGCGACCTGGCCAGTACGCGCAGCTTGGGGAACAGGCTGTAGATCTCATCCTGGCTGGCTCCTCCGGCGCGCGCAGCAATACGCAAATTCTCGTGTACCGTCAGGTTCGGGAACAGGCGGCGTCCTTCCGGCACCACGGCGATGCCCAGGCGGTTGATCTGGTCCGGGCGGGCATGGGTGATGTCCTGTCCGCCGAAACGGATGCTGCCCTCGCTGACTTTGACCACGCCCATGATGGCGCGCAGGGTCGTGGTCTTGCCCACGCCGTTGCGGCCCAGTAGTGCCACCACCTCGTTGGGCCGCACTACCAGGTCCAGTCCGTCGAGTACTGCGCCGCCTGCATAGCCGGCCTTCACACCCGTCAACTCCAGCAAGGGCGTAGCGTGGTCGGCATCCCCTTGGCGGGCGGGAGCGTCAGGCGCCGCCCGCGCTACGCCACTTGGGGCGCCGGCTGCTTCGGCAGGCTTGCCCATGTACGCCGAGATCACGTCCGGATGGCGCGCGACCTGGTCTGGCAGGCCATCGGCAATCAAGCGGCCCTGGTGCAGCACGGTGATGCGGTCCGATAGCGCCAGTACCCGGTCGATGTCATGTTCGATCAGCAGCACGGCATGGCTCTGCGACAGCCGCACGACCAGCGACGACACCACCTGGCGATCGGCTTCGCCCAAGCCGGCCAGGGGCTCGTCCAGCAGAAGCACGCGCGGACTGCCCGCCAGCGACAAGGCGATCTCCAGCAGGCGCTTCTCGCCATGGGATAGTTCTGAACATAGATCGGCCGCCCGATGGGTCAGGCCGACCGCATCCAGCAGCGACCAGACGCGGGCGTTCTGGGGCTGATCATCGTAGGCATCCCGCCAGAAGCCGCCCCAGGGACGATGCGCCCCTTGCGTGGCCACGCGCACGTTCTCGAAGGTGGTCAGGGTGGGGAATACGCTCAGGATCTGGAACGACCGCGACAGCCCCGCCCTGGCACGCCGGTAGGCTGGCAAGCGCGTGACATCGCGACCATCGAGCGTGATCGTACCGGCATCGGGCGCCATCAAGCCGGTCAGAATATTGAACAGCGTCGTCTTGCCCGCGCCATTCGGGCCGATCAGGCTGTGCAAACGGCGGTCGTGCACATCCAGCGAAATATCGTGAGAAGTCACGATAGAGCCGAACCGCTTGGACAGGCCGCGCACCGACAAGATGGGCTGCCGGCCCTGTTCGGCACGCGCGGCTGGCGGCGCATAGGGTGCAATGCTGGCCGGCCGCGGCGGAATCCCATGGCGCACCAGCGTCCAGCGCTCGTCGCGCCGGATCCAGCGGCGCAGTATCCCGTGCATACCTTCCGGCGACAGGATCGCAAACAGAATGATAATAGGCGCGAACATCAGCCACCAATTCTCGGTGATGGCGCTGAGCCGGTCTTCAAGAATGATGAAAGTGGTGGCTCCCCACAGCGGCCCCAGGAAGTGGTGCACCCCGCCCAGCGCCGCCATCAGCACCGGGTCGCCCGCGTGCTGCCAGCTCAGGTTGTTGGCATAGGCGCCGCGCAGCAGCAGGGCCATCAAGCCTCCTCCCACGCCCACCAGCATGCCGGATATGCAGAAGGCGGCCAGCTTGATGGCCAGCGCATTGAAGCCCAGGCTGGACACCCGCTGCTCGTTGTCGCGTATGGCTTGCAGCACCCGCCCGAACGGCGCGTGCACCAGCCGCCACAGCATGTATACCGCTATCAGCACCACCGCGATGGTAAAGAAGTGAAAGGCCATGGTGGTGCCGAACAGTGGGCGCGGCACATCTTGTATGCCGTTCTCTCCACCCGTCACCGAAGTCCAGCTATATGCGATCTCGAACGCGATTTGCGAACACGCCAGCGTCAGCAATGAAAAGTACAGCCCACGGCGGCGCAGGATCACCGCGCCCAGCGCGACCGCCAGCACCAGCGAGAATGCGGCGCTGAAGGCCAGGGCCACGATCTCGTTGGACACTACGGCCTTAGAGAATATCGCTACGCCATAGCTGGCCACGCCAAAGAAGAACGATGCTCCGAACGGGACCAGGCCCAGGTAGCCGATCAGGAAATTGACCCCGATGCCGTACAAGGCGTAGATGGCGACCTGCGTAATGCGCGAGACCGGCATCCCCATGGCGAACGCGCCGGCGGTCAGCAGCAGCAGGAATGCCGCGATGACCAGCACGGGATTGGATGCATGAGCTTTCATTCGAATCGCTCCCAACGCTCACCCAGCAGGCCACGCGGACGCAGCAGCAAGACGAGGAACATGAACGCATACATCGCCGCTCCCGCGGCATGCGGATAGAACTGGATGGTCAGCGAGGTCACGACCCCCACCAGCAGCCCCGCCACGGTGGCGCCCCGCAGCGAGCCCAACCCGCCGATCGCCACGATGACGAAGGCCAGCATGATGGCGCTGGCCGACATCGACGGCGACACGTTCCACAGTGGCGCGGCCAGCACCCCCGCAATGGCCGCCAGGCCGCAGCCCAGGCCGAACACACCGGTCATGACACGCGGTAGCGGGATGCCCAGCATCTCGACCATTTCGGGGTCGCGGCTGCCCGCACGCAAGATGCGTCCATAGGGGGTGAACACAAGAAAGGCCCACAGCGCCAGCAGCGTCAGGATGGTTGTTCCCAGCATGGCAACCCGATAGCTGGTCATGAGCAAGGGGCCCAGCTCGAAGACTCCCGACAGGAACGGCGGTGGACTGAACGGC
>DASPIV010000346.1:0-3292 GCA_035628955.1 Bordetella sp. | reverse complement strand
CTGGATCGAAGCCTACAACGTCAACGGCGCCCTGGTGGCGCGGGTGGTGGTCAGCCAGCGTGTGCCGGAAGGCATGACGATGATGTACCACGCGCAGGAAAAGATCGTGAACATGCCGGGCTCGGAAATCACGGGCGCGCGTGGCGGCATCCACAACTCGGTGACGCGCGCCGTGCTCAAGCCCACCCACATGATAGGCGGCTATGCCCAGTTGTCGTACGGCCTGAATTACTACGGCACGGTAGGTTCGAATCGCGACGAGTTCGTGATCGTGCGCAAGATGAACCAGATCGATTGGCTGGAAAAGCCGCGTGCGGCCCAACCCAGCACCACCCAAGTTTAAGCACCGGAGACAACCATGAAAGTACGTGCGCAGATTGCGATGGTGCTGAACCTGGACAAATGCATAGGCTGCCACACCTGTTCGGTAACCTGCAAGAACGTCTGGACCTCGCGCGGCGGCATGGAATATGCGTGGTTCAACAACGTGGAAACCAAGCCGGGCATCGGCTACCCCAAAGACTGGGAAAACCAGAAGCGCTGGAACGGCGGCTGGAAACGCACCGCCTCGGGCAAGATCGAGCCGCGCCAGGGCGGCAAGCTGCGGCTGCTGGCCAATATTTTCGCCAACCCCAACCTGCCCGAAATCGACGACTACTACGAACCGTTCACCTTCGACTACGAGCACTTGCACAATGCGCCAGAGTTGCAGGCCGCGCCCACCGCGCGGCCGCGCTCGCTGATCACCGGCCAGCGCATGGAAAAGATCGAATGGGGCCCCAACTGGGAAGAGATCCTGGGCGGCGAGTTTTCCAAGCGGTCGCAGGATTACAACTTCGAGGACGTGCAGAAAGACATCTACGGACAGTTCGAAAACACCTTCATGATGTACCTGCCCAGGCTGTGCGAGCATTGCCTGAACCCCAGCTGCGTGGCGAGCTGTCCGTCGGGCTCGATCTACAAGCGCGAAGAAGACGGCATCGTGCTCATCGACCAGGACAAGTGCCGCGGCTGGCGCATGTGCGTATCGGGCTGCCCGTACAAGAAGATCTACTACAACTGGCAAAGCGGCAAGGCCGAGAAGTGCATCTTCTGCTATCCCCGCATCGAGGCCGGCCAGCCCACGGTTTGCTCCGAGACCTGCGTGGGACGTATCCGCTATCTGGGCGTGCTGCTGTATGACGCCGACCGTATCGAGCAGGCCGCTTCGGTGGCGGACGAAAAGGACCTGTACGAGGCTCAACTGGAAGTTTTCCTGGACCCTGAAGACCCGGCCGTGATCGCCCAGGCGCTGGCCGATGGGGTGCCCCAGGGCTGGCTGGATGCGGCGCGCCGGTCGCCCACCTACATGATGGCGGTGCAATGGCGCATTGCCTTCCCACTGCATCCCGAATACCGCACGCTGCCCATGGTGTGGTACGTGCCGCCGCTGTCGCCGATTCAATCGGCGGCCAATAGCGGGCACATTGGTGCCTTTGGCGAGATCCCGGACGTGAAGTCCTTGCGCATTCCGCTGCGCTACCTGGCCAACATGTTGACCGCAGGCGACGAAGCGCCGGTGGCGCTGGCCCTGGAACGCCTGCTGGCCATGCGTGCCTTCATGCGGGCCCGCACGGTAGACCGGCAGGAGCGTCCCGACATTCTGCGCCAGGTGGGGCTGACCACTGCCCAGGTCGAAGACATGTACCGCTACCTGGCCATCGCCAACTACGAAGACCGATTCGTCATTCCCACCTCGCACCGCGAGTATGCCGAAGACGCCTTCGACATGCGTGGCGGCTGTGGCTTTTCGTTCGGCAACGGCTGTTCGAGCGGCGTGTCCGAAGGCAGCCTGTTCGGCAGCAAGCCGCGAGGCAATGCGCAGCAAGTGGTGTTCATGGAAGTGCAGCGCGGCAAAGTGCCGGGTTAAGGGGCGCCGGCCATGACGAATTCGACTTCAGCCCTGGTTGGCCAGGCGGCGCCCGCCATGCCGGTGTCCAGCCCGGTGTACAGCGTATTGTCGGCCCTGCTGTCGTATCCGGACCGCGAACTCCTGGCGGCGCTGCCCGAGTTACGGGACGCGCTGGACGCACGGCACCGCGCGCAGCTGGCGCCGTTGTTTGCCGTGCTGGAAGGCAGCGCAGACCTGATCGACCTGCAAGAGCAGTACGTGGCCACGTTCGACCGGCGCCCGGCCCACTCGCTGCACCTGTTCGAGCATATCCATGGCGAATCGCGCGATCGTGGCCAGGCCATGGTCGATCTGCGCGAAGAATACTTGCGCCACGGGCTGCTGCTGGACACCTCGGAACTGCCCGATTATGTGCCGCTGTTCCTGGAATTCCTGGGGCAGATCGCGCCGGCCGCCGCCGCCGCGCTGCTGGGCGATGCCATTCATGTGCTGGCGCGCATCGGCGGCAAACTGGCTGACAGCGGCAGCCCCTATGCCACTGTGTTCGGCGTGCTGCGCACCCTGACCGACACAGTGCCGCAGCAACTGCCCGAGCCGCCGGAAGGCGACATGGAAGAGGCCATGGTGACGTTCGGCCCCGAGGCCGATGGCACCGAGCCGGCGCTGCGGGCCCGCAGCCAGGCTGCGCAATCCCAACCCGTGACTTTCTATGAAACCGACCCGCGGCGGGGGCCGGCCGCATCCGAGCCTGCGCAAGGAGAACGACATGGCTGATCATGTGCATTATTTCTTCTTCGGCGTCTATCCCTACATTGCCCTGGCGGTGTTCCTGCTGGGCAGCCTGGCACGCTTCGAGCGCGAGCAATACACCTGGAAAAGCGATTCCAGCCAGCTGCTCAAGCGCGGCGCGCTGCGCTGGGGCAGCAATCTTTTCCACCTGGGCATCATCGCGCTGTTCTTCACGCACCTGGTCGGCCTGCTGACGCCGCCTGCGGTTTACCACGCGCTGGGCTTGTCCACGCATGCCAAACAGGCCATGGCCGTGATCGTGGGCGCGATACTCGGCGTGGTGTGCCTGGTGGGCCTGCTGATCCTGATCTACCGGCGCATATCCGAACCGCGCCTGGTCGCGACATCGCGGTTTTCCGATTGGCTGACGCTGTTCTGGATCTTGATCGTGCTGTCGCTGGGCCTGCTGTCGATCCTGACTTCGGCCAAGCACGAAGACGGCGCGCTGATGGTGTTGCTGGGCGAATGGGCGCAGCGCATCGTCACCTTCCGTTCCGGCGCGGCCGACATCATGCAAGGCGTGCCGTGGGTTTACCAGTGGCACATGGTGCTGGGCATGACCTTGTTCCTGATTTTTCCGTTCACCCGCCTGGTGCACGTCTGGAGCGGCTT
>DASPIV010000345.1:0-8549 GCA_035628955.1 Bordetella sp. | reverse complement strand
TCATTGTGTTTGGCCTGTCCGGCCTGCTGACACTGGTGTGCTTCATGCCACCCCTGGCCGGACGCGTCAAGCTGCCGTATTCGGTGCTGCTGGCTATTGTGGGCTGCCTGCTGGGCATCGGCCTGCATTTGCACGGCTGGGCCCCGCCGGTACTGGGCGATCTGTTCGAGACTATCGAGCGTTTCGAGATTTCGTCGGAAACATTCCTGATGGTGTTCCTGCCCGTGCTGCTGTTCGAGACGGCATTGGCCATGAATGTGCGGCGCCTGATGGACGACATCGGTCCCATCCTGATGATGGCGATCGTGGCGGTCGTGGTGTGTACCGTAGTGGTGGGTTTCGCGGTCAGCGCCGTGTCGTCGTATGGGCTGGTGGCCTGCCTGCTGCTGGGCGCCATCGTGGCCACCACCGATCCGGTGGCCGTGGTGGGCATCTTTCGCGAGGTGGGCGCCCCCAAGCGCCTGACCACCCTGGTCGAAGGCGAAAGCCTGTTCAACGATGCCGCGTCGATTGCCCTGTATTCCGTGCTGCTGGCCGTGCTGGCCGGCGAGGGCACGCTGTCGGTGGGCGGCGTGTTCAACGACTTCGTCTTCCACTTCGTGGGTGGAGGCATTGCCGGCTTTGTCATGGGGCGCGGCGCCTGCTTCCTGTTTGCCTGGCTGCGCGGCTTTCCCACTGCTGAAATCACGCTGACCCTGACGCTGGCCTACCTGTCTTTCTTCATCTCGGAGCACTATCTGGGCGTATCGGGCGTGGTGGCCACGGTGGTTGCCGGCCTGGTGGTGGGCTCGACCGGGCGCACCCGCATGTCGCCGATCACGTTCGAACATCTGGCCAGTTCGTGGGAACAGTTCGGTTTCTGGGCGAACTCGCTGATTTTCCTGTTTGCCGCCATGCTGGTGCCCAAGCTGATGGCGGCGGCCGACCCCGAAGAACTGCTGATGGTCATTGTGGTATTCGTGGTGACGCTGGCCGCGCGTGCCATCGTGGTGTTCGGCCTGCTGCCGCTGTTGGGGCTGACGCCCTTGGGTACCAAGGTCAGCACGCCCTACAAGACGGTGATGTTGTGGGGTGGCCTGCGCGGTGCCGTGTCGCTGGCCCTGGCGCTGGCGGTTACCGAACAGGATGCGGTGCCCGAAGAGGCGCGCCAGTTCATCGCTGTGGTGACCACTGGCTTCGTGCTGACCACACTGTTCGTCAATGGCATCACCTTGCGGCCGTTGATCCGCATGCTGGGCCTGAACCAGTTGTCGCCCGTCGAGCGCACGATACGCAACCAGGCGCTGGTGGTGGCCCTGGAAGATCTGCAGGGCAAGACCGATGAGGTCGCCAAGACCGACCACATCAGTCCCGAAGCCAGCGACCGCATCCATGCCGTGTTCGATGCCAGCCTGGCCAGCGTGCACGACGGCCAGCTCAGCCAGATGACCGACGAGCAGCGCGTGGCGGTGGGGCTGGCGATCGTGGCGCAGCGCGAGCAGGAAATGTTGTTCGATGTACTGAAGGCGCAGATCGTTGACTGGCGCATGGCCGAATCGCTGCTGGCGCGTTCCGAACGGCTGGAAGACGCGATACGCACCGGCGGGCTGGAAGGTTTCGAGCGCGGCATCGAGGCCGACGTGCGGTATTCGACAGCGTTCCGCCTGGCCTTGCGCATGCATTACATGTTTGGCTTCCAGGGCTGGATGGCGCGCGAGCTGGGGCAGCGCTTCGCCAACCTGATGACCAAGCGCTCGGTGGCGCAGCGTCTGATCGTATTCGCGCGCGAACAGATCGCACCCCTGCTGGGCGAGGCTGCGGCCCAGCAGATCCAGGCTGCGCACCAGCGCCGCCTGGATCTGATCGAGCACGCCTTGCAGGCGCTCAACCTGCAGTATCCGTCGTATGCCCTGTGGTTGCAGGAAAGCCACCTGGGGCGCACCGCGCGCGAACTCGAACGCATGCGCTATCACGACATGCTCGAGCAATTCCTGATCAGCGGCGAGGTCTACGCCGACTTGATGAACCAGCTGAAAAGCCGTTGGCGCCATATCGAGCGGCACCCCCCTCTGGACATGGAACTGGGGGCGGCTGAACTGATTACCCGCGTGCCCCTGTTCGAAGGCCTGAGTCCGGATTCGCTGCGCGCCATCAGCAAGCTGCTCAAGCCGCGCCTGGCGTTGCCCGACCAGCCTGTGCTGACGCGCGGACGGCACGGACAGGAAATGTGCTTTGTGGCTTCTGGCGCGGTCTCGGTACAGTTGCCTGATGGCACGACCATTGAACTGGGTAGCGGCGAGTTCTTTGGCGAACTCGCGCTGCTGGGCGAACAGCAAATCAATCCGGACGTGCATTCGCTGGGCTACAGTAAGTTGTTGATGCTGTCGCTGCGCGATTTCGAGGCGCTGCTGGCACGCGACCCGGACCTGCGCGAGCGCATCCAGGTGGTAGCCAAGCAGCGCTTGCGCGCCATCGAAGTCTGGAAGCAGTTTTCCCAGACCGGCACCACGGTCCCACCGTCGCCCCTTCATCCGTCGCCCCCGGCCATCCCGCCGGCGCCGGCCGATGCTTGAAAGGAAGCCAGGCGTCAGGCTCCCTGCGGGAGCCTGACGCCTGGCAGGGCTGAGGCCGAGGCTAGGTGGTTTCCCGCTGCACCAGATTGAAACCCAGGTCCACATGGCGCTGGGCCGGTGGCTGGCCGGCCAACTGCTGCAACAGCAGGGCCGCCGCGGTCAGGCCGATCTGGTAGCGCGGCGTGGCAATAGTGGACAAGGGCGGGGTGGTCCAGGCGGTGCCGGCGAAATCATGGAACCCTACCAGCCCCATGCGTGCGGGCACCTCTATGCCGCGCCGTGCGCATTGGAATACGGCTCCTTGCGCCAGGTCGTCATTGCAGAAAAACAACCCGTCGCAATCGGGGCGGAGTTCCAGCATCTGGTCCAGCAGTTCCGCGCCCAGCCCTATGGACGACTTCTGCGGCGTCATGATTTCCAGTGCCGCGTCGTACACGCCCGCTTCGCGCAATGCCTGGCGCGCGCCCTCGCAGCGGCGCAGCGAGCGTGGATCGAGCTGCGCGCCCACGATGCCAATGCGCCGGTAGCCGCGCTGGACCAGGTGGCGGCAGGCGGCCAGCCCCGAGTCGAATTGCGAGAAGCCCACACTCAGGTCGGTGGCATGCGCGGGCAGGGTCTCGATGGTGTGCACCGCGGGTATGGCCGCCGAACGCAGCAACTGCCATACCCCCGGCGTATGGTCGACACCCGTCAGAATGACCCCATCGGGCGAATGCTGCAGGTACGTGCGCAACTGCGCTTCTTCAGCGTCCAGCGAATAGCCCGTTACCCCCACCAGCATGTGGTAGTTCTGGGCATCCAGGGTTGCCTTGATGCCGGCGATGATGTCCACGAACACCACGTTGCTCAATGAAGGGATCAGCGCCACCACGATGCGCGAGCGCGACGAGGCCAGGGCGCTGGCCGCGTGGTTGGGCACGTAGCCCAGTTCCTGGCAGATGCGCAGCACGCGCTCGCGCAACGCCGGGGCCACCTTGTCGGGTACCCGCAGGGCGCGCGATACGGTAATGGCGCTGACGCCAGCACGGCGCGCCACCTGTTGCATGGTGACGCGGCCATCGCGGGTGCTGCGGGACTTGCGTGCCGACATGTGGGGTCCGTGTCAGGAAAAGTGCGTAGTCTGCCGGAAGGGCTTTACAGTCGCCATATGTTAGCGCTAACATCGCCGAACATTTGAAAAATATCAATCGGAGACAAGACATGCCGCCTGCTTCCCAGCGCCAGGCCCGCGGTGCGCGTGCCTGGCTGGTACGCACCGCCGATGCCTGCAGTCGCCTGCAGACCTGGCTGATGGTGGTCTGCCTGGCCGCCATGGTCGTGTTGCTGTTCGGCAATGTTGCGCTGCGCTACGTGTTCAATTCCGGCATCAATGTATCCGACGAGCTGTCGCGGCTGGCTTTTGTATGGCTGATATTCCTGGGCGCCGTGCTGGCGCTGCGCGAACACCAGCACATCGGCGTCACCATGCTGGTGCAGCGTTTTGGCCCCGGGGCGCGCAAAGCTACCCACGTCGCCTGCCAGTTGCTGACCCTGTGGGTGCTGTGGCTGATGGCCGACGGAAGCTGGAAACAGACCGTGATCGGCATGGACACCCGCCTGCCGGTCACCGGCCTGCCCATGGCCGTGTTCGACGCGGCCGTGTTGTACGCCGCGGTGGCGATGGGGGTGATCGTGCTGGCCGACCTGGTCCGGATCCTGGCCGGCGGCGAGCCACCCCTGGATGCCAGCCCCGAAGACCCGCTCGTCTGAGCGCCGCCCCGACTCTACGCACGCCCGACCATGACTCTGACCCTATTCCTGGCCGTGCTATTGGGGCTGATCGCCCTGGGCATGCCGATCGCGTTCGCGCTGCTGCTCAGCGCGGTCGCGCTGATGTTCCAGCTTAACTTCTTTGATTCGCAGATCCTGGCGCAAAACATGCTGTCGGGCGCCAACAGCTTCACACTGATGGCCGTGCCGCTGTTCATGCTGGCTGGCGAAGTGATGAACGCCGGCGGCATATCGCGTCGCATCGTCAATCTGGCCGCCATGTTCGTGGGCCACATACGGGGCGGCCTGGGCTATGTGGCCATCTTCGCCAGCGTACTGCTGGCCGCGCTGTCCGGCTCGGCGGTGGCCGATGCGGCCGCGCTGGGCACGCTGCTGATCCCCATGCTGCGCGACAAAGGCTACAGTGCGGAGCAAGCCTCCGGCCTGATCGCCGCCGGCGGCATCGTGGCGCCCATCATCCCGCCATCGATCTCGTTCATCATCTTTGGCGTGGCCACCAATGTGTCCATCACCAAGCTGTTCTTCGCCGGCATCGCGCCGGGGCTGCTGATGGGCCTGACCTTGATTGCCGTCTGGACCTGGGTGGCGCGCCGGCACGGCACCCTGGCGCCCACGCCGCGCGAACCCTGGCGGGCTCGCCTGCGTGCGCTGCGGCAGGCCATATGGGCGTTGATGCTGCCGGTGATCATCATCGGCGGCTTGCGCGGCGGCGTTTTCACGCCCACCGAGGCCGCCGTGGTGGCCGCCGTGTACGCGCTGTTGGTCAGCCTGTTCGTCTACCGCGAGATCACCGTGCGCGATCTGGGCCGCCTGTTCATCAATGCCGCCCGCACCACCGCCGTGGTGATGTTCCTGGTGGCCGCGGCCATGGTGTCGTCGTACATGATCACCCTGGCCGACATGCCCCAGGACCTGATCGCGCTGCTCGAACCGGTGCTGGACCAGCCCAAGATGCTGATGTTCTATCTGATGGTGCTGCTGACCCTGGTCGGCACCGTGATGGACCTGACCCCCACCATCCTGATCCTGGCGCCGGTACTGATGCCGGTGATCACCAAGGCGGGGATCGATCCCGTCTACTTCGGCGTGATGTTCGTCATGGTGGGCTGCGTGGGCCTGCTGACCCCGCCCGTCGGCACCGTGCTGAACGTGGTGTGCGGCGTGGCGCGCATCAATATGGAAACCATCTGCCGGGGCGTGTGGCGCTACGTGGCCGCCTATACCGCCCTGATTGTCATTCTGGTGATCTTCCCGCAACTGATCACCGTACCCGCGCGCTGGCTGTATTAACGTGAAAGCGGCAACGATCGCCGCCAGCGCTATTGCGCAACCAAGGAGGAGCATCATGTTCAAGACCTGCAAGCACACCCTGTTGGCCGTGGCGATGGCCGCGTCCTGCGTAGCTGCCGGCGTGGCCGGCGCGCAGGACATCAAGCCGCGGCTCATCCGCTTCGGCTATGGCCTGAACGACGACAGCGTACAGGGCCGCGCCGCGCGCCAACTGGCGCAAGAGCTGGAAAAACTCAGCGGCGGCAAAATGAAGATGAAGACGTTCGGCTCGGCCAGCCTGGGCTCGGACGAACAGATGCAAAGCGCGCTGGTTGGTGGCGTGCAAGAAATGATGGTGGGTTCGACCGCGCCGTTGGCGACCATGGTCAAGGAATTCGGCGTGTTCGACTTGCCGTTCCTGTTCAACAGCGACCGGGAAGCCGATGCTGTGCTGGACGGCCAGCTGGGCGAGCGCTTGCTGAAGAAGCTGGAAACCAAGGGCCTGGTGGGCCTGGTGTACTGGGAAAACGGCTTTCGCAACCTGACCAATTCCAAGCACCCCGTGGTCAAGGCCGAAGACCTGGAAGGCATCAAGCTGCGCGTGATGCAGAACCAGGTGGCCCTGGGAGTATTCAATGCCCTGGGCGCCAATGCCGTGCCCATGCCGTTCTCGGAACTGTTCACGGCACTCGAGACCCGCACGGTGGATGGCCAGGAAAATCCCGTGACCACCATTCAAAGCAGTAAATTCTATGAAGTGCAGCCGTACCTGACCATGACGCGCCATGTGTACACCCCGTGGGTGGTAATGGCTTCCAAGAAGTGGTGGGACACGCTTTCGCCCGACGAGCAGAAGCTGATCCGCCAAGCCGCCGCGGCCTCGCGCGATTTCGAACGCAAGGACAGCCGCGCCGATTCGAAGAAGTCGATGGATACCTTGAAAGAGCACGGCATGAAGATCAATGTCGTGTCGCCCGAGGAAATCGCCCGCATGCGCCAGAAGGTGCAGCCCGTGGTGGACAAGTACACGCAGGAACTGGGCCCCGAACTGGTCAAGGAACTGCAAGACGAGATCCAGAAAGCGCGCGGCTGATGCGCGCATCGTGCCGGGCCCGTGCGGGCCCGGCTTCATCGCCCCCCTGTTGCATCGTAGTGAATCGCCATGTCCCAGACGCCTCGCAAGCTGCGCAGCCAGAAATGGTTCGACGACCCCTCTCACGCCGACATGACCGCGATCTATGTCGAGCGCTACCTGAATTCCGGCATTACACGCGCTGAACTGCAATCGGGCCGGCCGATCATCGGCATTGCCCAGACCGGCAATGACCTGGCGCCCTGCAACCGGCACCACCTGCAACTGGCGGACCGCATCAAGGCCGGGATACGCGATGCGGGCGGCATCCCGATGGAGTTCCCGGTGCATCCGCTGGCCGAGCAGGGCCGCCGGCCCACCGCCGCGCTGGACCGCAACCTGGCCTACCTGGGGCTGGTCGAGATTCTGCACGGCTATCCGCTCGACGGCGTGGTGTTGACCACGGGCTGCGACAAGACCACGCCGGCGTGCCTGATGGCGGCCGCCACGGTGGATATTCCCGCCATCGTGCTGTCCGGCGGCCCCATGCTGGACGGCTGGCACGATGGCAAGCGGGTGGGCTCGGGTACGGTGATCTGGCACGCGCGCAACCTGATGGCCGCGGGCAAGATCGATTACGAAGGCTTCATGACGCTGGCCACGGCCTCGTCGCCGTCCGTGGGGCATTGCAACACCATGGGCACGGCCTTGTCGATGAACTCGCTGGCCGAGGCCCTGGGCATGTCGCTGCCGGGCTGCGCCAGCATTCCCGCGCCCTATCGGGAACGCGGCCAGATGGCATATGCCACCGGCATGCGCATCTGCGACATGGTGCGGGAAGACCTGCGCCCCTCGCATATCCTGACCCGCCAGGCATTCGAGAACGCCATCGTGGTGGCCTCGGCCTTGGGGGCGTCCAGCAACTGCCCGCCCCATTTGATCGCCATGGCCCGCCATGCCGGCGTCGACCTGTCGTTGGACGACTGGCAGCGGCTGGGGGAAGACGTGCCCTTGCTGGTGAACTGCGTGCCGGCGGGCGAGTACCTGGGGGAAAGTTTTCACCGCGCGGGCGGCGTGCCCGCCGTGCTGCATGAACTGCAGGCCGCCGGCCGGCTGCATGGCGAATGCGCCACCGTATCGGGGCGTACCATCGGCGCCATTGCGGCCGCCAGCGCCACCCACGACCGCGACGTCATCCGCACCTGTGACGCGCCCCTGCGGCACGGCGCGGGGTTCATCGTGCTGTCGGGCAACTTCTTCGACAGCGCCATCATGAAAATGTCGGTGGTGGGCGAGGACTTCCGCCGCACTTACCTGCAGACGCCGGGCGACGAAAACGCGTTCGAGACCCGCGCCATCGTGTTCGATGGCCCCGAGGACTATCACGCCCGTATCGAAGATCCGTCGCTGAACATCGACGAGCACTGCATCCTGGTGATCCGCGGCTGCGGCACGGTAGGGTATCCGGGCAGCGCCGAAGTGGTGAACATGGCACCGCCCTCGCACCTGATCAAGCGCGGCGTCGATTCCCTGCCATGCCTGGGCGATGGGCGCCAGAGCGGCACCTCGGCCAGTCCTTCCATCCTGAACATGTCGCCCGAGGCCGCGGTGGGCGGCGGCCTGAGCCTGCTGCAGACAAACGACCGCTTGCGCGTCGACCTGAATCAGCGGTCTGTCACCCTGCTGGTGGATGCCGACGAAATGGCGCGGCGCAAAGCCAATGCCCAACCTGTGCCGATTCCGCCGTCGCAGACGCCGTGGCAAGAGATTTACCGGCAGCTGGTGGGACAGCTATCCACCGGCGGCTGCCTGGAGCCGGCCACGCTCTACCTGAAGGTGATCGAGACGCGCGGAGACCCGCGCCACTCGCACTGAACCGAGCGCCC
>DASPIV010000344.1:0-16117 GCA_035628955.1 Bordetella sp. | reverse complement strand
AAGAGCACATATGGAAAAAGTACGCAAAACCGACGCCGAATGGCGTGCCCAGCTGACCCCCGAAGAATACGCCGTGGCGCGCCAGAAAGGCACCGAGCGCGCCTTCACCGGCCGCTACTGGAACACCAGCACCCCCGGCATCTACCGCTGCGTGGGCTGTGGCACCGCCCTGTTCGCCTCGGACACCAAGTTCGATGCCGGCTGCGGCTGGCCCAGCTACTTCGAGCCGCTCGACCCCGCCCGGGTTCGTGAAGAGCACGACTCTACGCACGGCATGGTCCGTACCGAAGTGCTGTGCAACATCTGCGACGCCCATCTTGGCCACGTCTTCCCCGACGGCCCCGAGCCCACCGGCCTGCGCTACTGTATCAATTCGTTGTCGCTCAAATTCGAACCACTTGAAGACTGAATGAAGAAATTCCTGTTCGACCTGTTCCCGCTGATCCTTTTCGTCATCGCGTACCGGTTCGCCGATATCTACACCGCAACCGCCGTGGCCATTGCCGCCTCGGTGGCGCAGTTCATCTGGCTGCGGGCCACGGGCAAGCGCATCGAGGCCACGCACTGGATCAATCTGTCGGTCATCGTCATTTTCGGCGGCGCCACCTTGTGGCTGCACAGCGACGTCTTCATCAAATGGAAGCCCACCGTCCTGTACTGGCTGTTCGGCGGCGCCCTGCTGGGCGCACGCCTGCTGTTCAGGCGCAACCTGATGCGCCGCCTGCTCGGCACCCAGATCGAACTGCCCGATGCCGCCTGGGACAAGCTCAACCTCAGTTGGGCGCTGTTCTTCCTGGCCGCGGGCGCGGCCAATTTGTACGTGGCGTTTTCCGGCCACTTCACCGAATCGCAATGGGTCAACTTCAAGGTGTTCGGCCTGATGGGGCTGCTGCTGGCCTTCGTGATCGGCCAGTCGCTGTGGCTGGGCCGCCATATCCAGCAGCCGCGCCAACCTGAAGCCAGCAACGACGCCGGCAAAGACTGATCCTTCTGTTTTTTCCAGTTTGCCCATGCCCCACGACACCGACCGCATCGCCCTGATCCGTACCCGGCTGGCCGCCCTGGCCCCCACTACCCTGGACATCCGCGACGACTCTCACCTGCACGCCGGGCACGCGGGCGCGCAAGGTGGCGCGGGCCACTATCACGTGCGCATCGTGTCGGCCCGTTTCGCCGGCTTGACGCCTGTTGCGCGCCATCGCCTGGTGTATGATCTTTTGCACGATTTGATCCCCCATCCCATCCATGCGCTTGCGCTCGATGCCCAAGCCCCCCAGTCAAAACCCTAAAGGAAATCCATGAAACGCATCGTGATGCTGGCCGCGGCTTGCGCGGTCGCGCTGCCGGCTTTTGCGCAGAATGCCGCCACTGTCAATGGCAAGGCCATTTCCCAGCAAAGCCTGGATCAATTCGTGAAGCTGCTGGTCAGCCAGGGCGCGACCGATACGCCACAACTGCGCGAACAGGTCAAGCAGGAAATGATCAATCGCCAAGTGTTCGTCCAGGCGGCCGAGAAAGACGGCATTGCCAAGCAGCCCGATGTCCAGACCGAAATCGAACTGGCCCGCCAAGGCATCCTGGTGCGCGCCCTGATGGCCAACTACCTGCAGAAGCACCCCGTCACCGACCAGCAGATCCAGGCCGAATACAACAAGGCCAAGGAACAGCAAGCCGGCACGATGGAATACAAGGTTCGCCATATTCTGGTCGAAGACGAAAAAACCGCCAACGACCTGCTCGCCCAGATCAAGGCCAACAAGAGCAAGTTCGCCGACCTGGCCAAGAAGAACTCGAAAGACCCGGGCAGCGCCACCAATGGCGGCGATCTGGGCTGGGCCGCGCCTACCAACTACGTCAAGCCGTTTGCCGACACCGTCAGCAGCCTGAAGAAGGGCGAACTGGCCGCCAAGCCGGTGCAAACCCAATTCGGCTGGCACATCATCGAAGTCGAAGACACCCGCCCCGTGGAATTCCCGCCGCTGGACCAGGTGCGGCCGCAGATCGAAGAAATGCTGCGCCAGCAAACCCTGACCACGTACCAGAAAGAGCTGCGCGAGAAGGCCACCATCAAATAAGGCCGACGCACGACGCAACAAAAAGCCTGCTTCATGAAGCGGGCTTTTTTATTGCCTACCCTGACGTGCATTTGCGGAACGGGGCGTGTTGAACCGCCGAAGTGCGCGCCTGCTCAAGCGCCGTGCTGCGCGCGCGCAATGCCGAATACCGCTTGTGTGGCCAGTTGCGTGGCAACACGATCCCTGAAGTCGGCGGCTTCGGTTTCGCGCGGCCGGTACCACACCGTGATCCAGTTCAGGGAACCCAGGATGCCCTTGGCGGCCAATGAATGGTCGACGTCGGCGAAGAGACCGCCTGAGATTCCGGCCTGGACCACCTGGCTGAACAGCCCTTCGTAGACGTCGCGCATGGCGATGACTTCGGCCAGTGCTTCGCGTTCCATGGGAGTGGTGCTGACCGACTGATGCAGGTCTACCCCTTGCACGGTCACGCGCTGATAATACAGAGAATCCATCATCAGCCTGGCATGCAGGCAAGCCATGCGGTACAGCTTCTGCCGGGGGTCGAGCGCATCGTCGAAGGCGACCGGAACCTGTGCTTTCAGGTTCATGACCATCGCGCGTTTATGCACGGCGAAGAACAGGTCGGTCTTGCTGCGATAGTAGTAGTAGACGCTGCCTTTGGTGGCGCTGATCTGGCTGGCGATTATGTCGATGGATGCCGCGGCGAACCCGTACGTGGTGAACGCTTTTGCCGCCGCATCCAGCAGCTTGAGTTGGATGAGCGGCATGTTTTCATATTCGATGCCTACCCAGTTTTCAAGTTCGGGAGTCAGGGTCACGGTATGTGCAGGTTCGGCTGGCGACGGACAGTATAGCGGCAAAGCCTGGGCGCGGGCTCAGGGCTTGAACGCGGTTTCGTTGGCAGCGAGCGGCGTATTGCCCAGTGCCGGCGGGCGCAACCGTATGCTTGCAGGAGTGTCGGCAAGCTTGATGGGTATGCCCGGCCCGGTGTAGTCGGATGTGCGGACCACCATGTTGCGGAACCGGGCATGCTCGGAGTTGGCCACGGCCTCGATATCGAGAATCGGCGCGGCCGGCACACCGTCGGCCAGCAGCGACGGGCCGAAGCGCGTGCCATCGACTCGCTCGAATGCGCGGCAGAGCTCGATTTCGAGTGCATCGCGGTTCTCGACGCGAGCCCGGTTGGTGGCGAAACGCGGATCAGCCGCCAATTCGGAAACTTCGAGGTGCGTGCAAAGCTTGGCGAACAGCCTGTCGTTTGCAACGGCAATGAACAGGGGAACGGTGCTGGTCCTGTAGACGTTATAGGGCACGATGTTCGCATGCCGGTTTCCGGACGGGCCCGGCACCTTGCCCGAATGCAGATAGTTGGTCAGGAACGGATGCGCCACCGATACGGCGCTGTCGTACAGGCTGACATCGGCCAATTGGCCCCGCCCGGTGCGATGCCTTGCCTGCAAGGCCAGCAGCACCGCCATCGCCGCGTTCATGCCGGTGGTCAAGTCGACCACCGGCACACCTATCCGGACGGGGTCGCCGGCCACGTCGCCATTGATGGACAGCAGCCCCGCCATGGCCTGCACGGCCGCGTCATAACCGGGCAAGCCGCCATAGGGGCCGTCGTCACCGAAGCCCGTAATGCGGCAATGGATCAGCCTGGGAAATTTCTCGACGAACCATCCCGCGTGCGGAATGCCCCAGGCCTGCAGCGTGCTGAGCTTGAAGTTTTCTATCAGCACGTCGGCCGTTTCCAGCAAGGCATAGAGCTTTTCGCGCTCTTGCGCTTGAGCAAAATCCAGTACGACGCTTCTTTTATTCCGGTTGACTGCGTTGAAATAAGCCGAGCTGTCGTTGACGAATGGCGGGCCGAAGCCGCGGCATTCATCGCCATCCGGGCTTTCGATCTTGATGACATCGGCACCATGGTCGCCCAGAATCTGCCCGGCGAAGGGCCCCGCCAGGACCCGGGCGGCATCCACGACCTTCAAGCCGGCCAATGCACCGGCGGGATATTGCAGCGTAGTCATAACCGTATTTGTTCCTTGCTTTCAGTCGCGTATCTTCCAGCTCAAGACATGGCCCCGGCCTACCTGGCGGGCAATGAAATCCATCTTCAGGCGCCGATTGTGCGCCTGCAGGGCGCCTTCGATCAGGCCGTTCCAAGCGGTGGCCAGCGCGGGATGGAACTCGTTGATGCCATCCATGAACACCCAGCTGTCCTGGCGAACCTCATGACCGCCATCGCCGTGATGCTCGATGTGGCAGGTGTCGCCGTGCGCCGCGGCCAGATCGTTGATGAACCGTGCGAATCCGCGGGCGTCGGCCGGGTAGCCGTTGCCGAGCCCGCGGGCAATCTCGTGATAGAACTGCATGCCTATCATCCGGGCGGCCATGCGCAGCCGGTGCGCCGCCTCGTCGGGCCCCCAGAGCTGCAGCGCCGTGGGATAGGCCGAGCGCACATATTCCATCGCGTAATTGCGGTGGGCCTTGGCCAGCCTGGCGGTGGGCCATTTATCGGTGGGCAGCCGGGGCGCATTGGCCGGCACGAAATCCGGGGCATCTTCATCGCGTGCGAAGCGCAGCCTTTCGTGCGGCAGCAGGTCGCGGTCGTACTCGTAGTAATAGCCTTCCAGGCCCGACTGGCCATCCACGGTCTGCTTAGTGCAGACAAAGCCCAAGCGCGGGTTCTGCAGCATGGTGCCGTTCTGTGCATGCCAGCCCAGCAGCATGGCCCGGGAGACCTCTGGCGCGATTCCGCACAGGGCGGTACCGGCCCAGATCCAGCGCGGCGCGGCATACCGTATCCACGCCTTGCGATCGGATTCGTACATGTACTCGACCGACACGCCGCCTATATGGTTGGACAAATAATGGTACTGGGCGGCGGCAACCGCATGCGGCAGTCGGTCGAGCTCGAGTTTCTTCAGGCCTGGCAGAAAGCGCTCGCGGCGCTGCCGGCAGAAAATCTCGTATACCAGCTCCGCGGCGCTGGCCGTGCCGTGCCGCGACGAAACATACAGGACAATGCCGGTGAAGTACGCGTGGTAGCACTCGGCGACGGCGCCCCAGGCTGCGATTGGTTCCTTGTCCGGTTGATCGTGCTTCAAGTCTTTGCTCCGTGCTTTGCGGGTGGAAGAAATGCCTGCGGTGCCTTCAGGCCGCCTTGGCGGCGGCGTCTCGTTTGATCGAGCGCGCAATCACCAGGCGCTGTATTTCCGAGGTGCCCTCATAGATCTCGGTGATACGCTGATCGCGATAGCAGCGCTCGACCACGTTGGGCTTGACGTACCCCCGGCCAGCAAGAATCTGCATGGCATCGTCGCAGACAGTGTGCGCAGCTTCGCTGGCAAACAACTTGGTCATGGCTCCCAGCGTACTGATGTCCTGGCCATTGTCGTAGGCCCTGGCGGTTTCGTACAGCATCATGCGGGCGGCGGACAACTGGGTGGCGGCGTCGGCCAGCATGAATCCTATGCCTTGATGATCGATGATGGCGCGTCCGAAAGTCTGGCGCGACGCAGCGAATTCGCTGGCGGCACGGTAGCTGCAAAGCGCGATGCCCAGCGCCTGGGCGGCGACGACCACCCTGCCCACATTCAGGGTCGACAAAGCCAGCTTCAGGCCCTGCCCTTGCTGTCCCACCATGCTCGATTGCGGCACCCAGACATCGACCTTGAAGTTGGTGGTCGTGGTGCCGCGTATACCCATTTTGTCTTCATAGAAATCGACCAGGGCGCCTTCGGTTTCGCGTGGCACCCAGAAAGCCGTGATGTTGTTGCGCTGGCCCACGTCGCCGGAACGCGCGAACACGATGAAATGCGTGGAATGGCCTCCGTTGCCCAGCCAGCATTTTTCGCCGCGGATGCGCCAGCCATCGCCCTCTTGCACGGCCGTGGTCTGGATGGCCGCGGCGTCGGAACCGGCGCCGCGTTCGCTCAGGGCAAAGTTCACGGCTTCGCCCCGGCGCGCCAGGCCGCCAAGCAGGGCTTGTTTTTGCGCTTCGGACCCGCCCAGCAGCACGGGAAAGGCGCCCAGCGACAAGGCGGCCAGAATGGCCGCGGTCGACCCGCAACCTTCGGCCACGGCTTCGACGACCGCCACCAGTTCGGTCAGTGCCGCGCCGCCGCCACCGTACTGCGCCGGGATGAACATGCCGGAAATGCCGGATTCCAGCAACGGTTCCAGATGTTCCACCGGGTAGCGCTGTTCGCGGTCAACCGCATCCGCAGCCGGAGCGAAATACGTGCGGGTCAAATCCCTGGCTGTGTTCTGCCAGCGCAGTGCCGATTCTTGCAGCAGGGGGTCCCAGATTGCAGCCATGAACGCCTCTTTCTAGATAAGTTGATTACATACTACTGGGTATTTTAATATCTTTCAACTGACATTCATGATGCACGGCAACACATATTTGGCTGAGAGTTTCCATTACAACGTATTGATTTAATTTATTTAATGTCCTGATTCACCATCAGCGGCCGAGCCGCTTGCAAAAATCATGAATAAATATAATACTAAGTAGTATGTTACTGGTCAGGGCACATTGCCCGGCACAAGAGCGGCCGACGCGGCAGCGGCCACACTGGAAGACGGAGACACATGAGCGGACCATTGAACGGTGTACGGGTTCTGGACATGACGGCAGCCTTGTCCGGCCCGATGGCCACCCAGATCCTGGGGGACATGGGGGCCGACATCATCAAGATCGAACCCCCCGAAGGCGATAGCATCCGCGACCTGGGCCCGGCGCGCCACCGCGGCATGGGGGCCATGTTCCTGCACACCAATCGCAGCAAGCGCAGCATCGTGCTCGACCTGAAGATCGACGCCGCGCGCGCGGCATTCTTGCGCCTGGTGGAAAACGCCGATGTATTCGTCTGCAATACCCGGCCCAAGGCCATGGAGCGGCTGGGCCTGGCCTATGCCCAGGTCGCCGCGCTCAATCCCAGGCTCGTCTACGTGAACATCGTGGGCTATGGCCAAGGGGGTACGCACGCCGACAAGCCCGCCTACGACGACTTGATCCAGGCGGCGGCCGGCATTGCCTCGCTGCGCCCCGCCGGCGAGCCGGCGCGCTATGCCCCGATAGCGCTTGCCGACCGGGTCACCGGCATCTGCGCCGCCAATGCGGTACTGGGAGCGCTCTACCACCGGGCGGCCACCGGCCAGGGCCAGCATGTGGAAGTGCCCATGTTCGAGTCGATCGCCTCGCTGGTGCTGGCCGACCACATGGCGGGCCTGACCTTCGAGCCGCCCATCGGCCCGCCGGTGTTTCACCGCTATGCCTCGATCCGCCGTCCCTTCCAGACGCAGGACGGCTTTATCTGCATGATGGTCCTGACCGATAGGCAATGGCGCGCGTTCTTTGCCGCGGTGGGCCACCCAGAGGTCATGGACGACACCCGTTTCAGCACCATGGCGAACCGCACCGAGAACCTGGAAGCCTTGTACGCGATCGTGTCGCAGATCATGGCCACGCAACCCACCGATCAGTGGATCACTCAGCTGGAAGCCGCGGATATCCCTGTCGCCAGGATAGAAACCATGGAATCGTTGATGGCGCACCCGCACCTGGCGCAGAGCGGTTTTTTTGCGACGGTCGAGCATCCCTCGGAAGGAAGCATACGCAGCATGGCCAAGACCAGCACCTGGTCGGCCACGCAGCCCGGGCCGACACGGCCTACCCCCCGTCTCGGGGAACACAGCCGGGAAGTCCTGCTCGAGACGGGTTTTTCAGAACAGGAAGTGCAGGCAATGTTTGCCAGCGGCGCGCTACAAGGACAGCAATCATGAAAGCGGTGGTTTGCAGGCAATACGGCGGCCCGGAAACGGCGGCGCTTGAAGAGGTGCAGGCGCCCGCCATGCGCCCCGGATCGGTTCGTATCCAGGTACAGGCATGCAGCGCCAGCTTCGCAAGCCTGTTGGTCATGGAAGGCAAGCACCAGAACCGTGCGCCCCTGCCCTTGACGCCAGGTACGGAACTGGCCGGTGTCGTCACCGAAATCGGGTCTGGCGCCACGCAGTTCCGTGTGGGCGACCGGGTCATTGCGGGCGTGCAATCGGGCGCCTATGCAGAAGAAGTGGTTGCCCCCGAACAGACCGTCTTTCATTTGCCGCCTCAAGTGTCTTTTGAAGTGGGCGCACAGTTCCCCACCATCTACGGCACCGCTTACGGCGCATTGAAATGGCGCGCGCAGGTCGAGCCCGGCGAGGTAGTGCTGGTGCACGGTGCCGCCGGCGGTAGCGGCCTGGCCGCCGTGGAAGTCGCCAAAGCGCTGGGCGCCACCGTCATCGCCACAGTCGGCTCCGCCGCCAAGCAAGCCATCGTCAAGCAACACGGCGCGGACCACGCCATCAACTATCGCGACACCGATTGGCGCGAGGCGGTCCTGGGCCTGACCGGACAACGTGGCGCCGACGTCATCTATGACCCGGTGGGCGGAGAAACTTTCGACACCTCATTAAGATGCATAGCGCCGGATGGCAGGATCATACCCATGGGTTTCGCCAGCGGCACCATTCCCACCGTGCCGGCCAATATCGTGCTGGTAAAGAACATCAGCATCATCGGCGTTTACTGGGGCTACTACTTCGGCTGGGGACGCCATCCCGTCGCGCCCTCGAATGACGCCAGACTGCGCCTGGCCTACGCACAACTATTCGAATGGGTCCTGCAGGGCAGGCTCAAGCCGCGCGCCCACGCCATCCTGCCCCTGTCCGAATTCAAGAGTGCACTGCAGATGATCGCCAGCAGAGAGGTCATCGGCAGGGTCATCATGCAGCCGCAACCATAGCGGCCCATTTCAAATCGACGAACCACACCAGGAGACAACATGTTCAAACGCATCGCCGCGATCACCGCCACCGGGCTTGCCGTAATGTGCGCAACCGTACAGGCGCAAGACAAATACCCCACCCACGCCATTACGCTGATTTCTCCCTATCAGGCCGGCGGTACGACAGAAACCTTCGCCCGCCTCATCATCGACGACGTCGCGGCCATATTGGGACAGCCTATCGTCATTGAACAGAAGCCGGGCGCGGCCGGGACCATAGGCGCGCGCATCGTGGCGGCCAGCAAGGCGGATGGCTATACCTTGCTGGCCAACACGTCCCAGCATGTCATGTACGAAGGCATGTTCACCAAGCTGCCGTTCGACCCCATGAAGGATTTCCGCCCGGTCGGGGTACTGGGATCGGCACCGATCATCGTGGTGACGGGCGAGCATTCCCCCTACAAGACTTTCAAGGACGTGCTGGAGGCCGCCAAAACCAGGAACATCACTTTTGCATCCGGCGCGCAAGGCTCGTTGCCGCACCTGACGGGCGAACGGGTGGCATTCCAGGGCAAGCTCGACATGACCCACATCCCTTTCAGCGGGACGGCACCAGCGCTGACCAATGTCATGGGTGGACACGTGGACTTGCTGTACTCCACGGCGGCCAGCGTCATGTCGCAGATCCGCGCCGGCAAGCTGCGCGCGCTGGCAGTCTCGACCAAGAACCGCATGCCCGAATTGCCCGATGTGCCGACGATCGCTGAACTGGGCATTCCGGATTTCGACGTCACGGCCTGGTACGGGGTCTGGGCGCCCAAGGACACCCGTCCGGAAATTGTCGATGCCATCAACAAGGCCATGCGCGAGGCGTCTGCCCGCCCCGAAGCGCGCAAGCGCATGGAAGCGCTCAGTGTGACGCCCAGCACCCTGACCGCCGAGCAATTCGCGGCCTTTGCCGAAAGCGAACGCAAGACATGGCTCGACGTCATGAAACGCGCCAACATGCAGCCGGCCAACTGACATGGCCGCGGCTAGCCAGATCGAAGTACGCGTTGAAGACCAGATTGCCTGGGTCACCATCAACCGGCCAGAGCGTATGAACGCGCTGGCTAAGTCCACCTTCGTGGACTTGGTCCAGGTATCCCTGGCGCTTGATCTCGACCCCGCCGTCCGGGTGGTGGTTTACCGGGGAGCCGGTGAACGCGCCTTCTCGGCGGGTGTAGACCTGAAAGAACTGGATGCCGAGGGCAGCATGCAACACCCCATGGCGGGCCCGGCGCGCAACCTCAACGAGGTAGTGCTGGAAATGGCCAAGCCGACCATCGCGGCGATCAACGGGGTAGCGGCCGGCGGCGGCTGCGAGCTGGCCCTGGCCTGCGACATCCGTATCGCCGCGGCCAGCGCAAGAATCGGCTTGCCGGAAGCACGGGTCGGCATGGGAGCCAATTTCGGCAGCGCGGTCCTGCCCTTGCTGATCCCGCGCGGCGCGGCGCTCGAAGCCCTGTTCACCGGCGAACTGCTCGGCGCGCAAGAGGCGCACCGGCTAGGGCTGGTCAACCATGTGTACGATCCTGCCGAACTCATGGACCAGGCGGCTAGCCTGGCGCGGAAAATCGCCGACAATGCGCCGCTTTCCGTCCAACGCATGAAGGCCGTTGCCGCGAAAAGCATAGGCTTGCCGACATCGGCGGCCTTGCGCCTGTCGGTAGGGCCGAACCCTTACGACAGCGAAGACCGGCGGGAAGGCGCCCGGGCCTTCGTGGAAAAGCGCAAACCGGACTTCCAGGGGCGCTAGGCGCCAAGGCGCTGGGCGGCTAAACGCCCAGCAGCGCCTTCAAGCCGTCTTCATCGAGCACGGTCACGCCCAGTTCCTGGGCCTTGGCCAGCTTGCTGCCGGCATCTTCGCCCGCCACCACGTAGGCGGTTTTCTTCGAGACCGAACCGCTGACCTTGCCGCCCGCCGCCAGAATGTGGCGGGTGGCGTCGTCGCGGGTCCAGTTGGGCATGGTGCCGGTCAGGACGAAGGTCTTGCCGGCCAGCGCATTGCCCTGCGGGCCGGCCTCGGCCACGGGATCCACACCCTGCGCCTTGAGCAAATCGATGATTTCGCGGTTGTGCGGTTCGGCAAAGAAACGCCGGATCGAACCGGCCACCACCGGGCCCACGTCGGGCGCGCCGGACAGGGCTTCTTCGTCGGCATCCATGATGCTTTCGATGCTGCCGAAATGGCGGGCCACATCGCGCGCGGTGGTTTCGCCCACATGCCGTATGCCCAGGGCGAACAACAGCCGCCCCAGCGTCGGTGTGCGCGCCTTGTCGATGGCGGCGACCAGATTGTCGGCCGACTTCTTGCCCATGCGGTCGAGCGAGGCCAATTCGAAGGCGGTCAGGCTGTACAGGTCGGCCAGCGATTTGACCCGACCGCACTCGACCAGTTGGTCGACCAGTTTCTCGCCCAGCCCGTCGACATCGAGGGCCTTGCGGCCGGCCGCATGCAGCAGTGTCTGTTTGCGCTGCGCGGCGCAGAACAGGCCGCCCGTGCAGCGGGCAATAGCCTCGTCTTCGGTGCGCTCGATGGCCGAGCCGCACACCGGGCACGATACGGGCATCACGAACTCGCGCGCATCGGCGGGGCGTTTGTCGGGTACCGGCCCCACGACTTCGGGGATGACATCGCCCGCGCGGCGCACAATGACGGTATCGCCGATGCGCACATCTTTGCGGCGCACCTCGTCTTCGTTGTGCAGCGTGGCGTTGGTAACCGTGACACCGCCCACGAACACCGGCTGCAGGCGCGCCACAGGCGTGATGGCGCCGGTGCGCCCTACCTGCACTTCGATGTCCAGCAGGCGTGTGGTGGCTTCTTCGGCCGGGAATTTGTGGGCCAGCGCGAAGCGTGGCGCGCGCGCCACGAAACCCAGCACCTTCTGGGCCGGCAGGGAATCTACCTTGTAGACGACGCCGTCGATGTCATAGGGCAGGCCGGCTCGCTCGCGCCCGATCTGCTCGTAGTAGGCCAGCAGGCCCTCGGCGCCCGTCAGACGGCGGTTGTGCCGGGTGTTGACGGGCAGGCCGAGTTCGGCTAGCCAATCCAGCATGGCGCCATGAGTATCGTGCGGCAGTGTCGATTGCTGGCGCGCGCCAGGCGCGGGCTCTTCGAACAGGCCAGGCTGGCGACCGGGCAGGCCATGTACTTCCCCCCAGCTATAGGCGAAAAAGCGCAGCGGGCGCCGGGCAGTGATACGCGGATCGAGCTGGCGCAGGCTGCCGGCGGCGGCATTGCGCGGATTGACAAAGACTTTCTCGTCGCGCGCGGCCTGGCTGCGGTTCAGGCGCTCGAATTCGGCGCGGTTCATCAGCACTTCGCCGCGTACTTCGAGCACGCCGGGCACTGCGCCCTTCAGGCGCAGAGGCACCGCGCGTATGGTGCGCACGTTGGCGGTGACGTCTTCGCCGGTTTGGCCGTCGCCACGCGTGGCGGCCTGCACCAGGCGGCCGTCTTCATAGCGCAGGCTGATGGCCAGGCCATCGAGCTTCAGTTCACAGAAATATTCGGGCTGCTGGTCCGGGCGCAGCAACCCTGCCCCGCGCAGCGTGTCGGTGACGCGGCGGTCGAATGCCTGCACTTCGTCGGCGTCGAAGGCATTGCCGAGCGACAGCATGGGCACCGCATGGCGCACCGTGCCCAAAGCGGTCAGCGGCGCCGCGCCCACGCGCTGGGTCGGCGACTCGGGCGTGACCAGTTCGGGATGGTCGGTCTCGAGCTGGCTCAACTCGCGCATCAGCGCGTCGTAATCGGCATCGGAAATGCTGGGTGCGTCGTGCACGTAGTAGCGCACATTGTGCTGCTCGATCTCGGTGCGCAGCTCAGCGGCCCGCTGCGCCGCCTGCTTGGCGCCCGCGCCTGCAGCCATTAGGCAAACACCCGTTGCGCGCGCGGGCTGCCCGCCGGCAGGCCGGCCTGGTCCAACTGCCCGAACAGCACTTGCAGGCGCTCGTCGATGACGGTTTCCGCGCCCTCGACCAACAGCTTGCCCTGATCGTCGACCAGTTCGGCCTGCAGGCGGGCAGCCAGATCGCGGCCCACATCGACCATGCGGCCAAAGGCACGCGGATCGGCCGGACTGCATGGGACGTCCAGCAGCAGCAACAGGCGTTCGACGGGAGACATGCCGGCATCGAAGGCCGCGCCGTCACCGCGCGATAGCGTGAAGCGCGCCACGCCGCTGTCGGCCAGCCATGCCAGGCGCGGGCCGTCAGGGGCGAAACCCAATTCGCGCGCCACGCCGACGACTTCGGCGGCCGGGCGCGGCGCCCCCAGCAACAGCGTCAGGCCAACCTGGGTATCCAGGGCGGCGCACATGTCGTCGAGCTTGGCCGCGCGCTCCAGCACCACTTGCTGGTCGGGCCCTTCGATAGTGGCCTCGAAGCGCTCGGCCAAGTCCTGGGCACGCGCCCAGGCCTGCGACCATTCAATCGCGGTCAGCGGCCCGCTGCGGTTGGCCAGCAAGACGGCCAATTGCAGCGAAGCATAGGATTCGCCGGCGTGGAGGCGGGCACGGTGCCGGCCGGCCTCGGTTTCGGCGAACACCCGCATGGGCTTGCGGCCCACCTGGCGCAAGCCCTGCATGTACGGCAGCAAGTCGGCGCCCCGCGCCGGCTCGCCAAAATTGACTTCGATGACGATTTCGCAGACGGGATCGGCCTCTTCGGCGTCGTCCGCATCGGAGCCCGGTTCGGCCGAGTGCGCATGGGCAGCGCCCGGCATGCTCATGCCGGGTTCGCGGCGCTGCGACTCGGCGCCCGCCGGGCGCCCTTCGTTCGCCCCCAGCAGGGGATCCTGGTCGGAGGCCGGAAAATGTGCCTGCATACGGTTTCGCGCCCGGCGGTCCTGCCACCAGTTAAAACCCAGCACCAACAAAATCAGCAGCACACCCAGGGCAATCAGCCCAATCTGCAAGTCGCTCATGTGTCAATCCTGCGCCGGCAAGACAGCGCCATTCTGGTTTATGCGGCTTCGGCGGCCATTTGCACGGCCGAATCAATATCTACGGCAACGATACGCGAAACACCCTGCTCTTGCATGGTAACGCCGACCAGTTGCTTGGCCATCTGCATGGCGATCTTGTTGTGCGAGATAAAAAGGAACTGCGTCTGCTCGCTCATGTTGCTGACCAGGTTGGCATAGCGCTCGGTATTGGCGTCGTCCAGCGGCGCGTCGACTTCGTCGAGCAGGCAGAACGGCGCGGGATTCAGCTTGAACAACGCAAACACCAGCGCGGTGGCGGTCAGGGCTTTTTCACCGCCCGACAACAGGTGAATGGTGCTGTTGCGCTTGCCTGGCGGCTGGGCCATGACCTGTACGCCGGCATCCAGGATCTCGTCGCCGGTCATGGTCAGCTTGGCCTCGCCGCCGCCGAACAATTTGGGGAACAGCTCGCCAAAGTGGCCATTGACGGTGTCGAACGTGGCCTGCAGCAATTCGCGGGTTTCACGATCGATCTTGCGGATGGCGTCTTCCAGGGTGTCGATGGCGGTAAGCAGGTCTTGCTGCTGCGAGTCGAGGAAGTCCCTGCGCTCGCGCGAGGAATTGAGTTCGTCGAGCGCGGCCAGGTTCACCGAGCCCAGCGATTCGATCTGGCGCGAGATACGGCCCACTTCGGACTGCAGCCAATTGGCGCGGCGCCATTCATCGGGCATGGCGGCCAGTTCCTGGGCCAATGCCTCGCGATCGACTTCGCGGGCATTGAGCTGCTCGGTGAACTGTTCTTCGGCCAGGCGGGCGGCCTGTTCCTGCAATTGCAATTCGGTAATACGCGCGCGCAGCGGCTCGAGCGCGCGCTCTTGCTGCATGCGGTCTTCGTCGGCGCCCCGCAGCAGCGCCGACAGGTTGTCGAGTTCCTGGCGCGCACGCGACAGGGCTTCTTCGCGCTCGGCGCGGATTTCCAGGGCGTCTTGCAGGCCGGCCTGGGAAGCCGAGGCATCGAGTTCGGCCAGGTCGGCCTTCAGTTGATCGAGCTCGACCGCGGCACGCTGGCTTTGGTCGACCGCCAGCTGCCGATTGCGCTGCAAGTCGGCTATGCGCGATTGCACGCCCCGCTCGGCGAATTCGGCTTCCTGCGCCGCGCGCTCGAGTTCGCGCAGCCGGGCACGGGCGGCTTCGGCCTGCGCAGCCAGGTCTTCGCCGGCGATCTCGGCATCGGAAAAGCGTGACTGATGCTCGGCCAGTTCCGCATCGAGCGTTTCGAAGCGGGCCTCGGCTTCTTCGCGCGTGGCGCGCAGGTCTTCTTCGTGGGCCGAGATTTCTTCCAGGTCCTGGCGCAGGCGCGTAGCGCGCTCGCCGGACTGTTCGGCCTGCTGCTGCAGGCGCGAATGCTCGAGCTGGATGTCGTGCACACGGCGGGTCACCTCGGCCACCCGCTGGCGGGCCGGCGCCACCGCCTGCGACACCTGCTGCCAGGCCGCCTCGGCACGTGCGACGGCGGCGCGGGCCTGGTCGGCAATGATCTGCTGGGCCTTGATCTCGCGCTGCAGGTTCTCGATTTCCTGCTGGCGGGCCAGCAGGCCGGCTTGTTCCGAGTCGGGCGCATAGAAACGCACGCTATGAGCGTCCACCAGGTGGCCAGCCTTGACCACGCAAGCCGCGCCGGCAGGCAGCGTGGCGCGGGCGGCCAGCGCCTGGCCCACGTCGGCCGCGGTATAGACGTTGCGCAGCCAATCGTTGAGCAGCGTGCGCAGGTCGGGATCGGTGACGCGCAGCAGGCTGGCCAACGGCGTCAGCCCTTGCGGGGCCGCCGGTGCGGGTGCCGCGGCCGGCATCTGGTAGAACGCCAGGCGGGCCGGCGGCGCGTCTTCGGCGAACGCGCGCGACCAATCCAGATTGCGGACTTCCAGAGCGGCCATGCGCTCGCGCAACACCGATTCCAGGGCGTTTTCCCAACCCGGTTCGATATGCAGTTTTTGCCACAGGCGTCCCAGACCCGCCAGTTCGTGCTTGGCCAGCCAAGGTTCCAGCGCACCCTGCTTCTGTACGTCTTCCTGCAGCTTGACCAAGGCGGCCAGCCGCGCGTCCAGGCGCGCCAGGTTCTGGGTGTCTTGCTGGGCCGAGGCCTGGGCACGGCTGCGCTCGGCATCGGCTTCGGGCACGCGGCCTTCCAGCGCGGCCAGTTCTTGCTGGGCCTCTTCGAGCTGATCTTCGCCTACCGCGCGGTCGCCCGCCAGTTGCTCGAGCCGTGCCGGATCGGGCGCCTGTAGCTCACGCAACTCTTGCTGCAGGCGCTCGCGGCGCAGTTCCAGGTTTTG
>DASPIV010000343.1:0-3594 GCA_035628955.1 Bordetella sp. | reverse complement strand
GCACGGCGCCAGGGTCTGGTGCCGTTTTGCATCACCATCGACTGCGAAGCCGGCAGCTACCTGCCCTACATGTTCGGCGCACATGGGTATACGCTGATCCGCCAGCCACAGCAGTTGCCGTATCGATTGCCGCAACTTTATCGCCAACTGACGCAACCATGATGCCGCCCGATAGCCTGAGGCCTAGTTCAGGCTGCGCGGCAGCCAATAGACCATGATGGCGCAAAACAGGGCCAGGCCCGCGCAGAACCATTGAAAGTGCCGCAGGCGGCGTAACCGGTGGCGTTCGGCGGCCAGGGGCAAAGGCATGCCGCAATGCGGGCAGTCTTGCAGCTTGGGTGGTGCGGGTTGCTGGCAGTACAGGCAGTCTGGCATGGCCGCGGGCGCGTAGGCTATTCGAAGAGTTCCAGGCGTTGGCTGTTCAGCACGCAGATGTGATTGCCCTGCTGGGTGATGACACCTTCGTCGATCAGGCGGCGGATGATGCGCGAGAAAGTCTCGGGCTGGATCGACAAGTGGCCGGCTACCAGCCGCTTGGCCATGGGTAGTTCAAAGTTGTTGCTGTCGGGACGCCGCGCCAATTGGGTCAGCAGGTAGCGCACGACGCGATGGGTGGCGTTTTTGAGCGACAAGGTCTCGATCTCGTTGATGCGTTGATGCAGGCGGATGCAAAGCTTGCCCAGCAAGGCGAAAGTCAGCTTGCTGTTGTTCTGCAGTAATTCCATATAGGTGCTGTTCGAGAACCGGTAAAGCTGCGACGGTGCGATGGCTTGAGCCGATGCCACGTAATCGGGCGTGTCCATCAGCATCATGGCTTCGGCGAAGGTTTGGCGGCTGCCGATCACGTCGAAGACCTTCTCTTGCCCGTCGGGTGTCAGGCGATAGACTTTTACGGTGCCGGCAATCACGAAGTAGAAGGCGTGGGCCGGCTCGCCCTGGTGGAACAGTTTTTCGCCCTTGTCGACATTGAGCAATCGCGCCGTTTGCAGCAGGGCGTCGAGTTGCGCTTCACTGAGGGGTTCGAAAAGGTGGTGGCTACGCAGGATCTGGTGATGGACGCGGTGAAGCTGCATGATGAGATGAGTGCGGTCGTGGCAGGGGGTGCGAGGCTTCAGGCTGGCGCTGGACAAGCCGGCGTGCCGGCGACCCCTGGCACCACCTGGAAGGGAATGCCATGTGCGGCAAGCGCATCGAGCGCATAATTTTGCTCGGGGCTTGCCGCTACGCCGGGCACGAGCAGCAACACGCGCTTGCCTTGCCGGGCCAGTTCGATCAGTTGCCGGGCGCAGCAGGGGCCTGCGCCGATGGCGGGCGGCTGCGGCGCGATGCGATCGGCGTCGCGGCGGCACAGGTCGACGATGGTGGCGGGAACCGAAGGCCCGCTGAGCACGGCGTCGGCTTGTTGCATCAGGCGCAGCGCGCGAAAGGTGAGCAGGTCGGGGTCGCCCGGGCCGATGCCTACCCAGTAGACTTCGCCCGACGGCTGCGGGCCGGTACCTGCCAGCCTGGCTTCGAGCAGGCGGCGCGCCTGGTGGGGGTGCCCGGCGAACATGGCTTCGGCAATCGGCCCCTGGAAGGCGGTTTCCCAGAAAATTCGGCGTTGCCGCACACTGGGCAGCAACGCCTTGACCTGGCTACGGAATTGCCTGGCCAACGCGGCCAGTTGGCCATAGCGGGCGGGCAGCCAGGTTTCGATCTTGGCGCGCACCAGCCGGGCCAGCACGGGAGCATGGCCGCCGCTGCTGACGGCCACCATGAGCGGCGAGCGATCGACGATAGAGGGGAAAATGACGCTGCACAGGGCGGGCGAATCGACCACGTTGACCGGGATGCCACGGGCCTGCGCCTGGGCGGATACGGTGGCGTTCAGCGGGCCGTTGCCGGTGGCTGCCACGGCCAGCGCCACGCCGTCGAGGTCATAGTCGGTATAGGCGCGCCGATGCAGGTCGACGGCCAGGGGAATAAGGTCGGGATGGACGTGGGGAGCAACGACGCGCACCAGTGCCCCGGCGCTGCGAAGCAGGCGGGCCTTGCGCAGGGCTATATCGCCGCCGCCGACAACCAGGACGGCGCGGCCTTGCAGGGAGTGAAAGAGGGGAAGGAATTCCATGGCGGCCAGGCATCGCGCGTGGGATGCCTGGCCGGTGTGGCCGGCCACGATGCGCGATGCCAGCCAGTGTAGAACTGCCGTCTGGAATGGGCACCGCCGGACAGGCGGATGCCTTGCGAAAAATCATCTGAAACTGAATAAAGGTCTATTCACACTAAGAACAGCCATCAGCGTGGTGCACCGGCCAGCGTTTCGGCGAATTGCGGTACTGAAGCCAGGAATGTCTTGACCAGGAAATCGGCGCCATTGTCGCCTATGCCTCCGTAGGCGTTTACGTCCATCTCGAGCACGGCCTGGTTATCGGCGTCCAGGTAGGCGCGGGTCCAGCGATTCTGGGTATTCCACTCGTTCAGCAGGCTGAGCGGCACGGGCTGGTTCGACGCGAAGCTGGCACGCAGCAGCAGGTCGGCGCACGTTGTCTCGATATCGCAGTCGTTGAATTCGACGCGCAGGCTTTCGGCACCGCTGTCGCCCGGTTCGATTTCGATGACGGGATTGCCGCCTGCGGCCACCCCGGTTTGGTAGGCAAAACCGGCCTCGTCCAGGATTTCGCCCACCAGATCGGGGTCCAGCGCACCCAGCAGGTTGCTGTCGGAGCCGTCCGAATCGTCGGGACCCAGGTCGCCCACCAGGTTGCCGAACAGCTCGTCGATCGGGATGGGATTGCCGTTCAGGGTAGCCGCGCCATTGGCATAGTGGAAAGCGCCCACCAGATTGTCGCCGTCGTTCTTGCCGATGCTCAGCATTTCCGCCATACCGGCTGCGGCGCTGATCTGGTCTTCGGCTTCGGCGGCAGCCTGCTGGGCGTCCAGGCCCTGGCTTTGCAACAGTTGCGTCAGCAGGTCCTGGGCCATGGGCTTGGACAGGATGACCTTCAGGTCGAGCGCCTTGATGGCTTGCTGGATCAGGGCCTGCGGGTCGTCGATGGCGGGTGGCTCGGCATCCAGGGCTGCCGGCTTGGTCAGGTCCAGCGCCAGCGTCAGGCGGCTTTCACCCTTGGCGGTCTTCCAGGTAACGGGGTCCAGCCGCAACGACGGATTGCCGGCCAGCATCTGCTTGCCATACTGCAGCAGGGCCTGGCGGCGTTCGGGTGTCAGGGCCTCGGCGGGAGACGCATCGCTCTGGCCGATTTCGGTGAAGATTTCGTTGTATAGCTTGGACAGGTCGGCCGTGGCTTGGCCGTCCAGGCGATCCAGGTTCAGGGTGGCCTGGCCCTGGCCGAAGTTGCGGCCGTTGACGTCCAATTGGCCGATCTCGTAGCGCATTTGCACGTTCAGGCTGGTGCCGCTTTCGGCCAGGTTGGCCGTATAGCCCAGCGATTGCAGGGCGACCTTGGTGCCCGTGGCCAGGTCTTCGACGTCCAGGCGCCGTACCTGGGCGCTGGAACTGCCGATGCCGAAGCCGAACTGGCCCTGGCGGCTGTCGACATCCAGGGTGATGCCCGAGGCGTTCATCTTGACTGGACGCTCGCTCTGGCTGGCGTC
>DASPIV010000342.1:0-3255 GCA_035628955.1 Bordetella sp. | reverse complement strand
CAAGTCCAACACGCGCTCGATCTATGCGTTCGACACCGTGGAACTGTCGGAGCGGTGGCAAGTCAGCGGCGGATTGCGCTACGACTACTACACCATTGACGGCAGCTACACGCCCCGCGGCGGCGCCAAGGAAGACGCGGACGGCGACTGGGGCATGTTCAACTATCAGGCTGCGCTGGTGTACAAGCCGGCACCCAATGGCAGCATTTATGTGTCGTATGCCACGGCATCCACGCCGCCTACCATCAGCGGCGGCGACCAGGAAGGCTTGTCGGCCGAGACCAACCAACTGGACCCCGAACAGAGCAGCACCATCGAAGTGGGCACCAAGTGGAATCTGTTCGACGATCGTCTGGCGCTGACCGCCGCTATTTTCCAGAACGAACGCAAGGACGCGCAGATCCAGATCGAGCCGGGGGTGTTCGAGCAGGCAGGCAAGACCCGGGTCAAAGGCCTGGAACTGGGATTCAGCGGCAATGTGACGTCTAAATGGGCTGTATTCGGCGGCTATACCTACATGGACAGCGAATTGGTCAAGGGCGCCTACAACGGCGTCAATGAAGGCGATCAGCTGGCCAATACCCCGCGCAACAGCTTCAGCCTGTGGACCACTTACAAGGTGATCCCGGCACTGACTGTGGGCGGCGGCGCCTATTACGTGGGCAAGACATTCGGTGGCAACCAGGGCGGTGCCGGTGGCGGAAGCAACCAGGTCTACATGCCCGCCTATTGGCGCTTCGATGCCATGGCTGCTTATCAGTTGACCGGCAACGTGGCCCTGCAGCTCAACGTGCTGAACCTGACCGACAAGGACTATTTTGTCAGCACCAATGGCGTGCACCACGCCGATTACGGTCCCGGCCGGCAGTTCATCCTGAGCGCGAACGTGCGTTATTGATACAGCCCGCCGGCCAGGTATCAGGTACCGCAGGTGCCTGATACCTGGCAAACCTGTAGACCTGTCCCGTGTTCAGCTCTCGAACCAGTTCAGCACGCCGTCCAGGCCCGCCACATTCAGCGCGTAAGGAGTTTGCTTCCGAACGATGGGTTTGGCGCGGTAGGCTACTGCGTAGCGGGCGGCCCCCAGCATTTTCAGGTCATTGGCGCCATCGCCCAGGGCGATGGTCTGTTCCGGCGTGGCGCCATGGGTCTGTGCGAAGGCGCGCAGATAGGCCAGCTTGGCATCGGCATCCAGAATGTCGCCCAACACCTTGCCGGTAAGCTTGCCATCGCGGATTTCAAGCGTGTTGGCGTGCGCGCTGTCGAGTTGCAGCCGTTCGCGCAGGCGATCGGTATAGAAAGTGAAGCCGCCGGACACCAGCAGCACTTTCAGCCCGGCGGCCCGGGCGGTGGCGATCAGGCTTTCGGCACCTGCGTTCAGCCGCAGTTTTTCGGTGTAGACCTGTTCCAGCGCCGTGGCCGGCGTGCCGGCCAGCAGCGCCACGCGGCGTCGCAGGCTTTCGGCGAAATCCTTGATTTCGCCACGCATGGCCGCCTCGGTAATCTGGGCAACTTGCGGCTTGACTCCCGCCACGCCCGCGATCTCGTCGATGCACTCGATATTGATGAGCGTGGAATCCATGTCCATCGCCAGCACTTTGCATTGCGACAGGCGCACACCCGCCGCAATGAAGGCAGTGTCCACGCCATGCTGCTCACCCCACGACACGACTTGCTCGCGCACGCTGGCATCCGGCGCTACGTCGAGCAGGCGAGCCGCTGTGGCGCTAAGGTGCATGACGCCCTGGGCCTGAGCCAGGGCGGCAAGCTGTTCGATCTGGGCGGCGTTCAGGGCCGGAGACTGGATGACAAGATGATGCGTGGGCATGTCTGGCTGCGGTGGGGGCTGTGGAGGGCGGGTCGGCTGGATATTACTTCAGGGAACGCAGTACGGCGCGCACGGCGTCGGCACGGGCCGAGACCTGGGGCGCCGTGAACTCGATGCGCAGCTTGTCCTGGCCGGCCAGCCTGATATGGCGCTGCTTCTGTACCAGTTCGATGATGCGCAGCGGCTCCACCGTGGCCTTGGGGCCGAACTGCAACAGGGCCTGTGTTTCACTGGCGTCGATCTTGACGATGCCCAGCGGCTGGGCGGTCAGGCGCAAGCGGTGCGTGGTCAACAACACCTGGGCGGCTTCGGGCAGCTTGCCGAAGCGGTCGATCAGCTCTTCCTGGATGCGGATCAGGTCGTCTTCGTCGGCGGCGTGCGACAGCCGCTTGTAGATTCCCAGGCGGGCATGCACATCGGCGCAGTAGTCGGCCGGCAGCAGGGCGGGCGCGTGCAGGTTGACCTCGCAGGCCAGGTTGAACGGCGCGTCCAGGTCGGGTTCTTCGCCTACTTTTAGTGCCCGCACGGCCTCATTGAGCATTTCGTTGTACATCGAGAAGCCGATTTCCTGGATATTGCCCGATTGCGATTCGCCCAGCACTTCACCCGTGCCGCGGATTTCCAGGTCGTGCATGGCCAGGTAAAAGCCCGAGCCCAGTTCCTCCATGGCCTGGATGGCTTCCAGCCGCTTCTTGGCGTTGGCCGTGATGGCGTCTTCGCCCGGCGTCAGCAGGTAGGCGTAGGCCTGGTGGTGCGAACGGCCCACGCGTCCGCGCAACTGGTGCAACTGCGCCAGGCCGAAGCGGTCGGCGCGATGGATGACGATGGTGTTGGCGGTGGGTACGTCGATGCCGGTTTCGATAATGGTGGTACACAGCAGCACGTTGTAGCGCTGCTGGTAAAAGCCTTTCATCACCTGTTCGAGCTCACGCTCGGGCATCTGTCCGTGCGCCACGGCGATGCGCGCTTCGGGTACCAGTTCTTCCAGGCGGGCCCGGCGATTGTGGATGGTCTCGACTTCGTTGTGCAGGAAATAGGCCTGGCCACCGCGCTTGAGCTCGCGCAGCAAAGCCTCGCGGACGGTGCTGCCGTCTTCGCGGCGCACGAAAGTCTTGATGGCCAGGCGCTTTTGCGGCGCGGTGGCGATCACGGAAAAATCGCGGATGCCTTCCAGCGACATGCCCAGCGTGCGCGGAATGGGCGTGGCGGTGAGCGTCAGTACATCGACCTCGGCGCGCAGGGCCTTCAGCGCTTCTTTCTGCCGTACGCCGAATCGATGCTCTTCATCGATGATGACCAGGCCCAGGCGCTTGAAACGGACGTCTTTGGACAGGATCTTATGCGTGCCGATGACGATGTCGACGCGGCCATCGTTGATGCCTTGCACCGCCTCGGCCACTTCTTTCGGAGACCGGAACCGCGACAGC
>DASPIV010000341.1:0-5463 GCA_035628955.1 Bordetella sp. | reverse complement strand
TGCTGCAACTTGGCGCCCGAGTCATTGCACTGGTGCAGCCAGACACCCGGAATCCCGATCTGGACGCCATCGATGCGAGCCTCGCGGCCCGGCTGGCCATCGTACCGGCCGACGTCACCAGCACGGCAAGCGTGTCGGCGGCCGCGCAACGCTGCCGTGAACTGGCCCAGGGCATCGATGTCCTGATCAACAACGCCGGCATCATCGAACCCATCGGCAAGCTGGCCGAGGTCGACCCCGACCGCTGGGGCCAGGTGCTGACGGTCAATGCCACAGGGGCCATGCGTAGTGCGCGGGCATTCCTGCCCATGCTCATCGAGCGCCAGGGGACCCTGGTCAACATGAGTTCGGGCGCCGCCTACAAACCCATGGAGGGGTGGAGCGCCTACTGCTCGAGCAAGGCGGCCCTGGTCATGGTGTCGCGGTCGGTCGATCTCGAATACCGCGCGCAGGGCGTGCGCGTGTTCTCGCTGGGCATTCCCCCCACCGATACCTCGATGCAGGCCTCGATCCGCCATTCCGGCATCAACGAGGTCAGCCTGATCCCACAAAGCGAACTGTACCCGCCGGCCAAGACAGCCGAAGTCGTCGCCTGGCTATGCAGCCCCGAGGCCCGCGCGTTCGAAGCGCTTGAAATCGACGTACGCGACGAAGCATTTGCACCGATCCTGAAGGAATGGCAATGAGCAGCACCACACCACGCGTGGTCATTACCGACTACACCTTTCCGAATATCGATCAGGAACGTGCCGCGGCCGAGCAGCATGGCGGGGCGCTATTCACCTTCCAGTGCAAGACTGCCGAAGAAGTGGCCAAGGCAGTAGAAGGCGCCGATGTCGTCCTTGTGCAGTTCGCGCCGCTGACCGAAGCCGCGATCGCCGGCATGGCAGAAAACGCCGGCATCGTCCGATACGGCATCGGCTACGACAACATCGATGTGCCGGCCGCGGTGCGCCGCGACTTCTCGGTGGGCTACATCCCCGACTACTGCACGGCCGAAGTGGCCGATCACACCGCATCGCTGATACTTGCCTCGCTGCGGAAACTGCAGCAGCTCGACGCCTCGGTACGCAACGACGATTGGAACGCGGTGGCCACGGCGCGGCCGATGATGCCGTTTGGCGATATCACCGTGGGCTTTCTGGGACTGGGCCGCATTGGCGGCAGCGTGCTGGCCCGGCTGAAGGCCTTCGGATTCCGGTTCCTGGTTGCCGATCCCCAGCTGGATGCTGCCCAGGCAGAAGCGCTGGGCGCAGTCTGCGTCGACCGCGACGCCCTGTTTGCGCAATCCGACATCATTTCACTGCACGCCCCCGCCACGGCCGAGACGACGCACATCGTCAATGCAGCCCGCATCGCCACGATGAAAAAGCATGCGGTCATCGTGAACACCGCGCGCGGCAAACTGATCGACGAGGCCGCCCTGGCCGACGCGCTGGTTGCGGGCTCCCTGGGCGGCGCCGCGCTGGACGTGTTCGATACCGAACCCCTGCCCCCGACATCGCCGTTGCGCAGCGCGCCCAACCTGATCCTGACACCCCACGCCGCCTGGTATTCCGACGCCGCGATCGTCCGGCTGCAAGAACTGGCCGCGGCGGATATCGCCCGGCTGCTGTCCGGGCGCGAACCACGTTGCCCGGTTCCAGAATCAACCCCCTGAACACCAATGGCCGGCCAAGCCACCGTTGGCAAGCAGTTTCTCATTCAGCCGGCCCGGCAATGGACCCACGGAGACCTTCATGCCGCAATACACCGCCGCGAAGCGCCGCATCACCCTAGGCGAAATTTGTGCCAGTGGCTTCTCGACACCGCTCGATGCGCCTACGGTGCCGCCTTTTCCATTTGAATTCCGCAATGTCGAAGTGCTGACGCTGGCCTATCGATCCGATCCGGAAAAGATGGCATGCCTGCTTCCGCCTCCGCTCGAACTGGACGGCGACGTGGTGCTGATCCATATCTACAAAATGAACGACACCGACTGGCTCGGCCCTTATGGCGAAGCCAACATCATGTTCGGTGCGCGACTGCCGGACGCTGGGATCGCGGGTGCTTATTCGCCCTACCTTTACCTCAGTTCCGACGTGGGGGTCTCGCATGGGCGCGAGGTGCATGGCCAGCCCAAGAAACTGGGGCAACCCAAACTGGCGGCGCAGGGCGACGCCTGGGTCGGCACCGTGTCGCGTAACGGCATCGACATCATCACCGGCACCTTGGCCTACAAGCAGAACCGCGGCGATCTGGCCACCCTGTCGCAGCTGATTGATTTCAGCAACAACTTCAACCTCAAGGCCATCGACCATATCGACGGCCAGCCGGCAATACGCCAAATCACCTCCCGCCGGCTGGCCAGTGTGACCGTGCACGAATGCTGGGAAGGCCCATGCACGGTGGAACTGCGCCCCAACATCCAGGCCCCCGTCTACCGCCTGCCGGTGCTCGAAATGCTGAACGCGTTTTACTGGCGCGCGGACTTTACCTTGGTGCAGGGCGAAGTCCTGCATGACTACCTGGCCAACTGATCTGAACCCTCGAATTCAGCGATTAATACAAGGAGACAAGCATGTCCGTAACCCACGCGTTGCCGGCCGGCGCCCCGGCCCAAGTGTCGAACAAGAAAATACGGCAAGTCCTTGGGGCGGCGATTGTCGGCACCGTCATCGAATGGTATGACTTTGTCCTGTTTGCCGTGGCCTCGGGGCTGGTATTCAACAAATTGTTCTTCCCCGAGCTGTCGCCGACCGCAGGCACCCTGGCTTCGTTTCTGACCCTGGCGGTGGGCTTTCTGGCCCGCCCGCTGGGCGGACTGATCATTTCCCACTTCGGCGACAAGAAGGGCCGCAAGCCGGCGCTGGTATTCACCATTGCCCTGATGGGCCTGTCCACGGTCGCCATAGGCTGCCTGCCCACCTACTCCCAGATCGGCATACTGGCCCCCATCCTGCTGGTGATACTGCGCCTGTTGCAGGGGCTGGGCGCCGGTGCGGAATACGCGGGTGCCCTGATCCTGGTCGCAGAATATGTGCCCGCCAAAAAAAAGGGCTACTACACAGCTTTTGTACTGTCCGCCACGGTAGTCGGCCTGCTGCTTGCATCGGGAATCTTTCGCCTGCTGGCGCAATTGCCTGAAGAAGATGTGCTGGGCTGGGCCTGGCGCGTGCCCTTCTTCCTGTCGGCGATATTGGTCGTGGTCGCGCTGTATATCCGCAGGCGCCTGGAAGAAACACCCGAATACACGCGGGCGGTAAGCCATGCCGAGGAGCACCGGCGCGCCGCCGCCTTGCCGCTGGGCGAGGTACTGCGCAAGCAACCCAAAGCCTTGATCTGCGGCTACCTGGCGATGGCGGGAGCCAATGCCGCGACCTATATGCTCAATACGTTCGCGCTGAGCTATATGGTGAACAACCTGGGGTTCCCCCAATCCCAGGCCCTGAACGTGCTGATCCTGGCCGCCGTCGCCGGCATCGTCTGCACCCCCATCATGGGCGCCGTATCAGACCGGTTTGGCTACGCCAGGGTCTACATCCTGGGTACGCTGTTCATCTTGTTGTACACGGCGCCGATGTTCTGGCTGATGGATACCCGCAACATCATGCTGGCCACCGTGGCAATGGTGATCGGCTACGGGCTGGGATTCGGCTCGGTGGCGGGCTCGCAAGGTGCCTTCCTGACCAGCCTGTTCCCGACACGGTATCGCTTTACCGGTATCGCCTTCGTCCGTGAAATCAACGGTGCGACCGTGGCCGGGCTGACCCCTTTCATCGCCACTTGGCTCACCCAGCAAGCAGGCGGGAAGTCCACCTACCTGGTAGCCTACCTGATGGGCCTGTGCCTGGTTTCGATCATCGCCGTGCTGGCCCTGAAGCGCGGCCCGCAGCCGGCAGACATCCACTGACCGGCCGGCCGGCAGTGCGATGGCGCGTGCGCACGCCATCGCACTGCATACGATTTCTCGTATAAATAATACGAATATTTCATTTTTTTAGGCATACCTGGCAGCCCATAATGGTCGTACGCCGGCAGCCTGCCATGGCTGTACGGCGGGAATTCACGGCACTGCATGCACGGCGCCCGGCCCGGGCCGTGCACAAGAACGACAACAGACCCTGGAGACGACCATGCCATCCCGCACACGCCGCACCCTGCTGGCCGCCACGCTGGCCGCCTGCCTGGCCAGCACCGCCTGGGCCCAGGCGCCCGCATTCCCCACCAAGCCCGTCACGCTGTATACCGCGTTCTCGGTCGGCAGCGGACCCGACGTGGTGCTGCGCATCGTGGGCCAGGAGCTCAGCAAGATGTGGAAGCAGCCCGTAGTGGTCGAGAACCGGCCCGGCGGCGGCGGCTTCATCGCCCTGGAAGCCGTCAGCAAGCTGCCCGCCGACGGCTACGCCCTGTTGCAGCTCGACAGTGAACACGTATCGGCCCTGCCTCACCTGTACAAATCGCGCCAGTACGTCACGCTGGAAAAATTCGACCTGGTAGCGCCGTTGTTCTACACACCATTCATGATCGCGGTCAGCAGCAAATCGCCCTGGAAAAACGTGGCCGACCTGGTCCACGCCGCCAAGACGAAACCCGACCAGCTGACCTACGGTTCCTGGTTCGTGGGCAGCCCCGGACACCTGGGCGGCGAATGGCTGGCGTCGTTGACCGGCACCCAGATGATCCACGTGCCCTACAAGGAAGTCAGCCAGTTGTACACGGCGGTGGCCAACGGCGAAGTCGATTGGGCCTTCGGCACCATCCCTTCCACGCGCCCCGTGTACGACAGCGGCAAGCTCCGTTACCTGGCAATCGCCGCCCCGCGGCGCAGCGCCCAGTACCCCGACGTGCCCACGGTGGCCGAAGCCGGCGGACCCGCCGAACTGGACGTCAACTCCATCGTGTCGCTGCTCGCCCCGCGGGGCATCCCCGCCGACGTGCGCGACAAGATCTACACCGACGTCACCACCGTGCTGGCCGACCCGGCCATACGCAAGCGCTTCGACACCTTTGCGTTCGAACCGCTGGACTGGCCGCTGGCCCAGCTGCGCCAGCGGCTCGACGGCAAATCGGTCACCTATGAAAAGTTGATCGAGAACGCCAGGATCAGCCTGGACTGACGGACGCCGCCGCTGATCAAGCGGCGGCAGTCTCCAGCACTTGCGCAAACTGGTACAGGCCTGCTTCACCCAGGTGCGGCCCGATCAGCTGCAGGCCGACGGGCAATCCCTCCGAGAGCCCGCACGGGACGTTCAGGCCGGGCAGCCCGGCCATGCACGACGGGATCGTCAACAGGTCGGAGAGGTACATCGCGAGCGGGTTCGCCGCCTTCTCGCCGAGGCGGAACGCGACCGTGGGCGACGTCGGCGAGACGAGCACGTCGAAGCGCTCGAACGCCGCCGCGTGCTCGCGCGCGATCACCGTCCGCACCTTCTGGGCCTGCCCGTAGAAGGCGTCGTAGTAGCCGGCGGAGAGCGCGTAGGT
>DASPIV010000340.1:0-5497 GCA_035628955.1 Bordetella sp. | reverse complement strand
CCGGAAATGCTGGCCAAATACCTGGGGCCGCGCTCGGTGTATTTGCGGCCGGTCTGCAAGGGCGGCTACTTCAACAAGGGCGAAGGCATCGCCATGGCGCTGGAGGCCGGCGCCGGTGCGGCGGGCGAATTCGGCAGCTATCACGCCGAGCCGGTCGACCCGCGCTCGGGCGTGTCGGAACCTTCAGTATTCATCTTTCCGTACGGCATTCTGGTAAACAAATCGGGCCTGCGTTTTACCGACGAAGCGCCCGGTACGGTAGATGCCTATTACGAACGCGTCACGCGCCGCATCTACGAGCAACCCGAAGGCATTGCCTACGTGGTGCTGGATCAGCGCGTCAAAGACATTCCCAACTACCGCCTGGCCATCCGTACCGACCAGCCCGCCATCGAAGCCGATTCGATCGCCGGCCTGGCGATGAAACTGCAGATGCCGGCCGATGCGCTGCAGGTAACGGTCGATGCCTATAACGCCGCCTGCGGCACGGGCAAGGGCTACGACCCGCTGGCGCTCGACGGGGTATGCACTGCCGGCGTGCAGCCGCCCAAGACCAACTGGGCGCTGCCGGTCGACCGGGGGCCGTTCATGGCTTATCCCATCATCTCGTCCAACGTGTTCACCTTCGGTGGCCTGAAGGTGAACACGGTAGGGCAGGTGCTCGATACCGACGGCAACGTCATGCACAACCTGTACGCAGCCGGTGAAACGGTGGGCATGTACTACACCAATTACACCGGGGCTACCTCGGTGCTGAAGGGCTTGGTATTCGGCCGGTTGGCCGGCCGCCACCTGGCGGGCTGAGCCTGTTTCCATGAAGGAGTCGCAACGTGTTTTCTCCTGATCTACTGGCCGGGCGCGTGGCCCTGGTTACCGGCGGTGCCGGCGGCATTGGCCGGGCGGTGGTTGCCGCCATGGCGGCGTGCGGCGCGCGCGTGGTGGCGGCCGACCTGAAGGCGCCAGAAGCCGCCCAGGCGGCGGCCATCGAGTCCGTGCAATTGGATGTGACGCAGGCAGGCCAGGTGGCGGATTGCGTCAACGGTATCGTGGCGCGCCATGGCCGCCTGGACATCCTGGTCAATGTGGCCGGCATCGTGTCGATGGGCAGCGCCGCCGACCTGGCCGAGTCCGAATGGGACCGTGTCCTGGCCATCAACCTGAAAGGCACCTTCCTGTGCTGCCAGGCTGTCATGCCTGCCATGAAGGCCGCGGGTTTCGGGCGCATCGTCAACATGGGCTCGGTGCTGGCCAAGAATGGCGGCAATCCGCGCCCCTGGCTCGACCCGGCCGAGCAGGCTCGCGCCAGCAATGTGGCCTATGGCGTGTCGAAGGCCGGTATCGGTGCCATTACCGCCTATCTGGCCAAGGAAGTCGCGGCCCATGGTGTCACCGTGAATACGGTGGCGCCCGGGCCGGTGGCGTCGGAAATGACCACCAATTTCCCGTCCGCGTTGCGCGACCTCATTCCGGTGGGGCGCATGGGGCAGGCGGAAGAAATCGCTTCGGCCGTGCTGTTCCTGGCGTCGCCCCAGTCTGCGTTCATTACCGGAGAAACGCTGGACGTGAACGGCGGGCTGTGGGCCGATTGAATTTTTCTTGAATCTTCTAACGAGAGCATCACTATGCAGAAACAACGTGCGATTTACCTGGTACTGGATATGCAGAACGACCTGGTCCACGACGATGGCCCCAACGGCAAGGGGCCGCTGGGCCAGCAGGTGCGCGAACGCGGCCTGATCGGCAAGACGGCCAGTGCCATCCAGCGCGCCCGCAAGGCGGGCATTCTGGTGGGTTTCGTGCGGGTTGGATTCTCGGCCGGCTATCCCGAGTGCCCGGCCGGCTCACAGGTGTTTTCCGCCGCACCCCAGCATGGCCTGTTCAAGCTGGGCGCCTGGGGCACCGAAATCCACCCCGAACTCGAGCAGCGCGAAGGCGATATCCAGGTGGTGAAGCACCGCGTCAGCCCCTTCTATTCCACTACGCTGGAAGCGCAGTTGCGCGCCCAGAACGTATCGCGCATCTACTGCGCGGGCGTGTCCACGCAGGCCGTGGTGCAGGCTGCCGTGCGCGATGCCCACGACCGCGATTATGAAGTGATCTTGCTGGAAGACCTGTGCGCCGCGCACAGCACCGAAGAGCATCGCAATTCGGTGCAGAGCATCGGCCGCTTCTGCAAGACCGAGACCTCCGACACGGTGGCGTTCGCCAACCCCTGATCCCACCCATCGCCAACAAACCAGCACGGCGCGCGGCACCCGCCCTGGGTAGCCGCGCCGGCCGAACGATCCATAAAACGAGGAGACCCGACATGTTGCAAGCCCTATACGCACGCAGGTACCGGCCCATGGCCGCGGTGCTGGCCGTCGCCGCCATCATGGGCGCGGGCGCCAATGTCTGGGCGGACTATCCCGACCGTCCCATCAAAATGGTGGTGCCCTACAACGCCGGCGGCGGCACCGATGTGCTGACGCGCGCGGTGGCCAATGGCGCCAGCAAGATCCTGGGCCAGTCCATCATTGTCGAGAACCGGCCGGGCGCCAGCGGCATGATCGGTTCCAGCCTGGTGGCGCGCGCCGAGCCCGACGGCTACACCCTGGAAATGACGGCGGCCGATACCCACACGATCAACCCGCACGTCTACCCCGACATTTCGTACGACGCGCGCAAAGACTTTGCGCCGGTGGCGCAGGTGGGCTACTTGCCGTACGCCATGGTGGTGAACACGCGGCTGCCGGTGAAGAGCATCCAGGACTTCATCGCCCTGGCGAAGAAAGAGCCCGGCAAGCTGACGTACGCTTCGTGGGGGGTGGGCAGTTCCAGCCAGGTGGCCATGGAAATGCTGAACGTCAGCCAGGGCCTGAATGTGCTGCATGTGCCGTTTACCGGTGCGGCGCCGGCCATGCAGGCCTTGATGGCGGGGCAGGTCGATTCACTGTTCGTGCCCCTGAGCCTGGCCAAGCCCAGCGCCGATGCCGGCAAGGTACGCATGATGGGCCTGGGCGCGCCCAAGCGCTTCGGCGGCGCACCCGATGTGCCCACGCTGCTCGAACAGGGGGTGGACGTGATCGCGGCGCCGTGGATCGGCATCCTGGCGCCGGCCCAGACCCCGCAGGCCGCCATCGACACCATGGCCGACGCCGTGCTGAAGGCAGTGCAGACCCAATCCGTGGTCGATGCGCTGACCGCCGGCGGGCTCGAGATCAACCCGCGCGATGCCCGGGCCTTCGGCGAGTTCCTGGTGCACGATTACAAGCTGTGGGGCAACACAGTCAAAGCGGCTAATATCAAGGCTGAATAACCCGCCTATTCGACAGGCCGGCGCACCTCGCAGGGTGCGCCTTTACGTTGGTGCTGCCGCCTTTCCCTCGCCCATGTCCCAGAACGACACGCCCGCCAAAACCGAAGAGACGACCCGTTCACCTCTGCGTACGGTGCAGATCCTGCATGAACTGGCATTGAACCCCGCCGGTATCTCGCTGGCCGACCTGAGCGTGCGCCTGGAACTGCCCAAGACCAGCCTGTTCCGGCTGCTGAAAACCCTGGAAGCCGGCGGCTACCTGAATAGCCGCAACGCTACCTATACGCTGGGCACCGCCGCCTTGAAACTGGGCGCGGCCATCGTGCGCAACCGCGAATTCCCGAACTGTGCGCGGCCGGTCATGCACACGGTATCCGAGTGCTGCGGCGAGACCATCATCCTGGGCACGCTGGCCGAAAACCGTCACGAAGTGTTCTATGCCGAAGTCATCGACGCCACCAATCCGCTGCGCTTCATCAGCAAGGCAGGCAGCACCAATCCGCTGTATGGGTCGGCCAGCGGGCAGGTCATCCTGGCCCACATGGCGGCCAAGGAACTGGCCGCCTACCTGAAGGCCGTGAAGCTGGTCAAGCATGCGCCTGGCACCGTCGAAACCACGGCCGAACTCAAGCGCAGGCTCGACGAGGTCCGGGCCACGGGGGTGTCGTTCAGCCTGGAAGGCCTGGTCGAAGGGGTGTTTTCGGTGGCGGCGCCCGTATTCGACGCCAACGGCGCCGTGTCGGCGGGCCTGTCTATTTCGGCGCCCAGTTCGCGCGGGCTGAAAATGAAGCACAAGCTCAAGACGCTGGCGCTGGAAGGCGGCGAGGAAATCTCGCGCCTGCTGGGGTATGCCGGCGCCTATCCCCTGCCTGGCCCCCAGGCCTGACGCGGGCGCCGGCGCGCCGGCCCTGGAGGTTCAGGCAAGGTCCAGCGTGGCCACCACCGGCGTGTGGTCCGACGGCTGCTCGTTGGCCCGGGGTTCTTTGTCGATGACGCAGGCCACGCAGCGCTGGGCCAAAGGCTGCGACAGCAGGATGTGGTCGATGCGCAGTCCGGCATTGCGGCGAAACGCAAACATGCGGTAATCCCACCAGCTGAACGACTTCTCGGGCTGGTCGAACATCCGGAACGAGTCGGTCAGGCCCAGGTCGAGCAGGGCACGGAAGGCCGCGCGCTCGGGTTCGGAAACCAGCACCTGGCCCACCCACTTGGCGGGGTTGTGCACGTCTTCGTCGGCAGGCGCCACGTTGTAGTCGCCCAGCACGGCCAGCCGGGGGTATGCCTTCATTTCTTCGGCCAGCCAGCCTCGCAGGTGCCCGAACCAGTCGAGCTTGTACACGTACTTGTCGGAATCCAGCGCCTGCCCGTTGGGGCAATAGGCGCAGATCACCCGCACGTCGCCCGCGGGCGAGGGCAGCGTCACGGCCAGCAGGCGTTGCTGCGGATCGTCCATGCCAGGGATGTTGCGCACCATGGCCGAGCCTGGCTCGCGCGACAGGATCGCCACGCCGTTATAAGTTTTCTGGCCGGCCCAGGCGGCGTGGTAGCCCATTTGCGTGAACGCATCGAGCGGGAAGTTCTCGTCGGTAAGCTTCAGCTCTTGCAGGCAGAGCGCGTCCACGGGGTTGGCGGCCAGCCAGTCCAGGACTTGCGGCAGGCGTACTTTCAGGGAATTGATGTTCCAGGTGGCGAGTTTCATGAGTGTTGTGGTCTTTTATCCACGCGCCTGCCAGCGAGGCCGCGGCCAGCCTGGATGATACCGCGCCCGTCCACCGATCGAAGCGTAGGCGCCCTGGCCTACAGGGCCTTGCCGTCGCGCGCCACCGCGCAACCGCCCTTGACGACCCAGCCACGGGCCGGATGGCTGGCCACCGCTTCTTGCAGGTTCTCGGCCTGTACCGTGAAAAAATCGGCCCGCGCGCCTACGTCGATGCCGTAAGCGTCCACGCCGAAAGCTCGCGCGGCGCCCGTGGTGATCAACTCGAAGACATGGCCAAGCTGGTCGTCGCGCCGGTAATCGGCGCGCCAGCCGATCAGCGCCGCGCGCGCCAGGACATCGCCCGTGCCATAAGGAGACCAGGTATCGCGCACATCGTCATTGCCGGCGAATACCGTGACCCCCTGTTCGCGCAGCAATGCCAGCGGAGGCAGGGGCCATTTGGCCGCGCCATGCGTGGCTAGCATGACGCCGGCCTCGGC
>DASPIV010000339.1:0-4565 GCA_035628955.1 Bordetella sp. | reverse complement strand
GGCGGGGGGGTCGGCTCGGGATCCGGCTGCGGCTCCGGCTGCGGCGGTTCCGGCTTGGGCTCGTCCGGCTGCTCCTGCGGGGGCGGGGAATCGGGCGTGTCGCCGTCGGCCCACAGTTCGACTTGCACCGGACCAGGATTTTCCGTACGCCAGCTCACGCCCAGGACCAGGGCAAGCACCAACAATATGTGCACCAGGATGGCCAGGAGCAGCGCCTTGCGGTTGTCTTGCGCGGCGGGAGTGATCGGCGCCGTATCGTCGTGTCGGAAGATAGGGGGGGGGCTCATAGGCGTTGGAGTAGCGGCAGGCAGCGGCGCATCAGCGCTTTTGCGGTTCCTGCGCGGCCGCACCCTGGTCGACCAGCAGGCCCAGGCGGGTAACGCCATTGCTGCGCAGCTCGTCCATGACCTTCACCACGGTTTCGTACGGCACCTTGCCGTCGGCGGCAATCACCACAGGCGTCTCGGCCGTGATGCGCTGGCGCACCTGGTCGACCAGTTGGTCGCGCACGATGTCTTGCGGCGTGGCGCCGGCCTCGCGCATGCGCAGCGCTACCTGGCCATCTTCGGAAATCTGTACCTCCAGCGGCGTGGCCGGCACTTCAGAGGCCTGGCCGACGGACGGCAGGTTGATCAGGCCAGGCGTGATCAGCGGTGCGGTAACCATGAAGATCACCAGCAGCACCAGCATCACGTCGATGTACGGCACGACGTTGATGTCGGCCTTCATGCGTCGGCCCGCGCGGCCGTGCGACCGGACAGAGGGCATCAGCGCACCTGACGTTGAAGGATGTTCAGGAATTCATCGACGAAACTGTCGAACCGGATCGACAGTCGGTCGATGTCGTGGGTAAACCGGTTGTAGGCCACCACGGCCGGAATCGCCGCGAACAGGCCGATGGCGGTGGCGATCAGGGCTTCGGCGATGCCAGGGGCCACCGATGCCAGCGTAGCCTGTTGCATGTTCGACAGGCCGATGAACGCGTGCATGATGCCCCAGACGGTGCCCAGCAGGCCGATATAGGGGCTGACCGAGCCGGCCGAGGCCAGGAAGTTCAGGTGCGACTCGAGCGTATCCATTTCACGCTGGTAGGCTGCCCGCATGGCGCGGCGCGGGCCGTCCAGCAAGGTATTGACGTCGCCGTTGGCGTTGGTGCGGCGCGCCTTCAGGAATTCGGTCATGCCGGCGTCGAAGATGCGCGCCAGGGCGCCCTGTTCGTCGCGGCGGCTGGCCACGGCCTGTTGCAGCATGGACAGATCGCCGCCGGACCAGAAGTCGTCTTCGAAACGGCGCGTCTGGGCGTGGGCGCGCTTGATGGCAAGGCGCTTGGCAAAGATGTATGTCCACGACAGGATGGAAATGCCCAGCAGCAACAGCATGATGAGCTGGACGGGCAGGCTGGCTTGCGTGACCAGCGAAAGCAACGACATGTCGTTGGTGACTTGCATGGGTTATTCCTGAAGGGATTCCAGTTTGTTGCGAACGACGGCCGGCAGGGCCGCCGGGCGCAGGTGCACGGCGTCGACACAGCAGACTTGGATATTGCCTTGTGCGAGCAGTTCCCCGTCGCGTTCGGCACGCTGCGCAAAGTTTATCGAAGCGCGGCCGACCCGTGTGACGCGGCTTCGTATGGTGATGAAATCGTCCAGCCGGGCCGGTTTACGGTATGACATGTCCAGAGAGTGGACAACGAACAGCCGGCCCTCGCGCGCGACCAACGCCGATTGCTCGACTCCCAGGGCGCGCAGCCATTCGGTGCGGGCCCGCTCCAGGAATTTCAAGTAATTAGCGTAGAACACCACGCCGCCTGCGTCCGTGTCTTCATAGTAGACACGGACATTCAGGACGGATTCGGTGGTCTTCGGTTCGATCACAATGGGTATGGCAGCCTCTCGGTCGACGGGCGTGCAGGGCCGGGCAGTCTACAGTGTTTCCAGCTTGGCCAGCACCTGTTCCAGGGCAGACTCGGCGGGAATTTTTGCGGCTTCGCTTTCGCGACGGGCCTGCAATTCCACCACACCCTCGTTCAGGCCGCGTTCTCCAACTGTTACGCGCAACGGCACTCCTATCAGCTCCCATTCAGCGAACATGACGCCCGGCCGGGCGTCACGATCGTCCAGGATGACATCCACGCCACGGGCGCGCAGTTCGTCATATAATTTTACAGATTCGTTACGTACTGTTTCATTTTTGCCCCAGCCCACCGGGCAGATCACCACCTCGAACGGGGCGATCGCGCGCGGCCAGATAATGCCTCGGGCATCATGGTTCTGCTCGATGGCGGCGCCGGCGATCCGGGTAATGCCGATGCCGTAGCAGCCCATCTGCAGGGTGGCCGGCTTGCCGGTCTCGTCCAGGAACGTAGCCTTCAGGGCGTCGGAATACTTGGTGCCCAGGAAGAACACATGGCCGACCTCGATGCCGCGCTGGATCGCCAGCCGGCCGGCGCCGTCGGGGGCAGGGTCGCCCTCGACCACGTTGCGCAGGTCGGCCACCAGCTCTGGCTCCGGCAGATCGCGTCCCCAATTGGCGCCCTGGTAGTGGAAATCCTCGCGGTTGGCTCCGCAGACGAAGTCGGCCATGTTGGCCACCGTACGGTCGGCCACGACGCGCACCGGCAGGGCGGTGCCGATGGGGCCCAGGTAGCCCGGCTTGCAACCGAAATGGGCCACGATCTCGGCCTCGGTGGCAAAGCGGAAGCCGGCCAGGCCGGGTAGCTTGCCCGTCTTGACCTCGTTGAGTTCGTGATCGCCGCGCAGCAGTAGCAGCCACACCTGCACCTGGCCAGGCTCGGGCTCGGTAGCCAGCACGATGGACTTCAGGGTGCGGTCCAGCGGCAGGTCCAGCAGGCGAGCCACTTCCTCGCACTTGGCGGCACCCGGGGTCGGCACGGCTTCCAGGGGCTGGGCGGCCGGCGCCCGTTCGGCGAGCAAAGCCGGCGCTTCAGCCAGTTCGATATTGGCGGCGTACTGCGAGTCGGGGTTGTAGACCAGCAGGTCTTCGCCGGTATCGGCGATGACCTGGAACTCGTGGCTGCGGGTTCCGCCGATCGAGCCGGTATCGGCCGCCACGGCACGGAACTGCAGGCCCAGCCGACTGAAGATGCGCATGTACGCGTCATACATCTTGTCGTAGCTGGCCTGGGCTTCGGCTTCGTTGCGGTCGAACGAGTACGCGTCCTTCATGGTGAATTCGCGGCCTCGCATCAGCCCGAAGCGCGGACGGCGCTCATCGCGGAACTTGGTCTGGATATGATAGAAATTCAGCGGCAGTTGCCGATAGCTGTGGATTTCATTGCGCGCGATGTCCGTGATCACCTCTTCCGAGGTCGGCTGCAGCACGAAATCGCGCTGGTGGCGATCTTTGATGCGCAGCAGCTCGGCGCCGTACTGCTCCCAGCGGCCCGACTCTTGCCAGAGCTCGGCCGGCTGCACCACCGGCATCAGCAGTTCGATGGCGCCGGCGGCGTTCATCTCGGTGCGCACGATGGCCTCGATCTTGCGGATCACCTTCAGCCCCAGCGGCATGTAGGTGTAGATTCCGCCCGCCAGCTTGCGGATCATGCCTGCACGGGTCATCAGCCGGTGGCTGGCGACTTCGGCCTCAGCGGGGGCCTCTTTCAGGGTGTTCAGGTGGTAGGTGGATGCGCGCATATTTAAAGGTGGCTACAGATACGTATAATCGACCGTAATTGTATTGAATTCGGTGGGGGTGGCCCATGCTCGATCGTGAAGGCTACCGTCCCAATGTCGGCATTATTCTCGTCAACGGTAAAAACGAGGTCTTTTGGGGCAAGCGTATCCGGGAACACGCATGGCAGTTCCCGCAGGGTGGCATCAAGTACGGCGAAAGCCCGGTGCAGGCCATGTATCGCGAGCTCCATGAAGAAGTGGGCCTGAAGCCCGAACATGTCCGCATTTTGGGGCGCACACGCGACTGGCTGCGCTATAACGTACCTGATCATTTCGTCCGGCGGGAATGGCGCGGGCACTATAAGGGTCAAAAACAGATCTGGTTCCTGTTGCGCCTGGTTGGCCGCGACTGCGACGTATGCCTGCGCGCCACGCAGCATCCGGAGTTCGACGCTTGGCGCTGGAGCCAATATTGGGTGCCGCTCGATGCGGTAATCGAGTTCAAGCGCGAAGTCTACACCTTGGCGCTGAACGAGCTTTCCAGCATTCTGTTCCGGCGCCAGCACGAAACCCGCTATCTGCGCCAACGCGTCCATGGCCGTGGGGCCGAAGGCGTGTCCGCCGAATCCGACGGTCATGCGCATATTGCTGGTTGAAGACGAGCTCGAAATGGCGTCGTGGCTGGTTCGGGCGCTGGCGCAAAGCGGCTTCACCCCCGACCACGCGCCCGACGCCCGCAGCGCCGAAACCCTGATGGCCGCCAACGAATATGACGCCATCGTCATGGACCTGCGCCTGCCCGACAAGCACGGGCTGGTGGTGCTGCGCGACATGCGAGGCCGCGACGACCGCACGCCGGTGCTGTTGCTGACGGCCCAGGGCGCATTGCAGGATCGCGTACGGGGCCTGAACCTGGGCGCCGACGACTTCCTG
>DASPIV010000338.1:0-2116 GCA_035628955.1 Bordetella sp. | reverse complement strand
GCCGGCCGCCACGGCGTTGCTGGGCATTTTCAACGACGTGGTCGCGCAGCCGCGTTGAACGGCGGGCCGCGTGCGCGCAGCCGCGGTATGCCGGTTCACTGCGTGGCGCCGCACAGCCGTGCCACCAGGCCGTCGGGGTCGGCGGGCAGGGCGTCGCCGCGCCAGGCCACGTGCTGGTCGGGGCGCGACAGCAGCAACGCATGGCGGTACACCGCGGCGCGCGGATCGCGGCGATCGGCCTCCAGTACGGCGAGCGGCAGGCCGCGCGCCCGGGCCGCGCGCTGCAGCGGCGCGGCGTCGATGGCGGGGTCGAAGCGCAGCAAGGTGTAGCCCGGGCCCATCGCATCATAAACAGGCGTGCCGCCGTCGAGCTCGAAATATGGCGTGCGGCAGCCGGGCACGGTAGATGCCGTAAATGCGCCCATGGAATAACCCGGCGCCGGCTCGTCGTCATAGGCGATCAGCGGCGAACGATCGTAGAAATACCCGAAGTTCAGCCCGGCGCAGCAGTACTGTTGCACGTTCAGGTCATAGGCCGCGCGGCCCAGTGCGGTACGCAGGGCCTCGCCTTGGGGGCCGGGCGCTTCGATGCCGTCCGGCACGCTTTTGCGCTGGCTGGCCATGGCATGCGCGTGATTCATGGCAAAGTGCGATACCTGTTCGGTGATGGGCAGGCGCTCGGCCTCGTAGGCGTCCAGAATGCCCGGGGCGCCCCAGCCCTGCCATCGCGCGGCCAGCAGCCATGCCAGGTTGGCGGCGTCGGCAATACCCGCGTTCATGCCGTAGCCGGCGTAGGGCACCCACAGGTGGGCCGCATCGCCGCACAGGAAAACGCGCCGGTCGCGGAAGCGGTCGGCTACCAGGCGGCGGCCGTACCAGTCTTCCTTGCTGATGATGTCGTAGCTGAAGTCCGCATCGACGCCCAGAATGGCGCGTATGGCGGCGTCGCGGTCCACCGATTCGAAATCGGGTTCGTCTTCGCGCAGGTAGTTATGTATCAGCCAGCGTTCCCGGCCGTCGATGGCATACATATTGCCGCTGCGGCGCGGATTGAGCGAGAACGTGGCCCAGGCGGGCGCATGCTGGAAACGCGCCAGCAAGTCGGGCGCATGGATATAAGTGGATTGCACCCGCTGCACGACCGGGTCGCCGCGCAATTGGGCGCCGATGCGCTTGCGCACCATCGAGCGGCCGCCGTCGCAGCCAATCAGGTAGGTACAGGCGATATCCAGGCGCGTGCCACCGTCCATTTGTTCGGCCACGGCCCGCACGCCGTGCTCGTCCTGGTCGAATTCGAGCAGAGCCGTACGGTTCAGGATGCGGATGCGTTCTTGGGCTTCGGCGTGCAGGAACAGGATCGGTTCCAGATAGATCTGGTTGATGCGGTGGGGCGGCTCGGCGGTGGGCCAGCCGGTGTCGGGGCCCTCGGTGGCGGTATGGCGGTCGCGCCGGCACGGGATGGGGATACGCGTGAGCTCCTGGCCGGTGGCGGTGGTGCGGTAGGCGATGTCGTGCGGATAGTCTTCCGGCAGCCCGGCCTGCCGCACCGTATGCGCCACACCCAGGCGGCGCAGGATCTCCATCGAGCGGGCCGACACATGGTTGCATTTGACATTGGGCGGCTCCAGCCGCCGGCGCGCTTCCAGCACCGTGACGCCGATGCCGCGGGCGGCGAGTTCCATGGCCAGCACCAGGCCTACCGGACCGGCGCCGGCTATCAGTACGTCGGTCTGGATGGGCTGCGTCGTCATGCAAGGATCTCCTGGTGGGGCGCCGAGGCGGGTGCTGGCAAAACGATTGCAGCATGGGGCGGTTCATAAATAAATCGAAAGTTTTTTATTAATTCATCGTTTTTATTCATGGATCTGGCGGTGCCCGCAGGCAGCTCTCGGCCGCATTGACAGGCGCGCTCAAACCATAGATCATTAACTAGTTAATCAATTTCTACGAGCGGCGGAATTCCTGTCTGCAGGCATAGGCGCGCAAGGAGCATATTCGTGACCATCAAGCATTGGATCGACGGCAAGCAGGTCGACAGCAGCGACCGCTTCACCACCTATAACCCGGCTACGGGCGAGGCCCTCGCCGAGGTCGCCGCGGGCGGCGCGCGCGAGAT
>DASPIV010000337.1:0-8214 GCA_035628955.1 Bordetella sp. | reverse complement strand
TCATCGAGGAGGCGCGATGACCGCCAAGGCGGCAGCCCCGCAAACGCTGGCGGCGCTGGCCCGAGCCGCCGGGCTGGCCGTGCGGTGGACCGATGCGCACGGGCAGCAGCAGACCGTGCCTGCAGATACCTTGCGCGCGGTGCTCGATGCCATGGCGCTGCCAGCCGCCACGCCGGCCCAGATAGAAGACAGCCTGGCGTTCCTGAGCCAGCCGGAAACGGGCTGGCCGTCCTTGGCGGTAGTCCAGGCCGGCGAGCGGCTGCGCCTGCCGGGCTCGCGCCCACGCCGCTATCGCGTCGCCTACGAAAACGGCACGCTGGCCGAAGGCCAGACAGCGGTCGATGGCGGACACAGCTACCTGCCGGTGCCGGACCAACCGGGCTACCACCAACTGGAACTGGATAGCCAGATCGTCAACCTGGCGGTGGCGCCGGCCGGATGCCCCACGGCGGCGCAACTGTTGCAGCAAGACCGGCCGCGCGCCTGGGGTATCGCGGCCCAGATATACAGCTTGCGCCACGCCGACCCGGCCAGCCATCCGGCGGCGGCCGGCTACGGAGACTTCGGTGCGCTGGCCGACCTGGCCACCCGGGCCGCGCGGCTAGGGGCCGATGCCCTGGCCATCAGCCCGGTGCACGCGATGTTCAGCGCCGATCCCGGCAACTGCAGTCCCTACGCCCCTTCCAGCCGCCTGTTCCTGAATGTGCTGTATGCCGATCCCGGCGCGGTATTTTCCAGCGACGAGGTACGCGCCGCCATGGTAGCGGCCGATACCGGGCACCGCGCCGCGGCGCTGGAACAGGCCTCGCAGATCGATTGGCAGGCGGCAGGCGCCCTGCGCATGGCGCTGTTGCGCAAGCTTTACGACGGCTTTGCGAACGCTGCGCCGGCGCTGCAGGACCAGTGCGCGCAATTCCGGCTGGCCGGCGGCGACGCGCTGCAGAGCCACGCGGTATTCGAAGTCCTGCATGCCCGCCATGCCGCCGAGGGCGCTGGCGCCGATGATTGGCGGCAATGGCCCGACGCGCTGCGCGACCCGCGGTCGCCGCGCACCCGGGGATTCGGCGCGGCCCACGAACGCGAAGTCGGCTTCCACATATTCTCGCAGTGGCTGGCGCGTACCAGCCTGGCACGTGCCCAGCACCAGGCGCGCGGTGCCGGCATGCGCCTGGGGCTGATCGCCGACCTGGCGGTGGGCACCGATCCGCGCGGCAGCCACGCCTGGAGCCGCCAGGCCGATATCCTGGCGGGCTTGTCGATCGGCGCGCCACCCGACATTTTCAATCCGGCCGGCCAACAATGGGGCCTGTCCGCCTTTTCTCCGCGCGCCCTGCGCGACTCGGGTTATGCGGCATTCATCGAGATGCTGCGCGCCGTGCTGGCGGACACTGGCGGATTGCGGGTAGACCATATATTGGGGCTGGCCCGGCTTTGGGTCATACCGCCGGGCGCGGCGGCGGGCGAAGGCGCCTACCTGCACTACCCGCTGGACAGCTTGCTGCGGCTGGTCGCCCTGGAGGCGTGGCGCCATCGTGCCCTGATCGTGGGCGAAAACCTGGGCACCGTGCCCGAAGGCTTCAACGACACGCTATCGCGCAGCGGCATACTGGGTACCAGCGTACTGTGGTTCCAGACCAAAGCATCCCACGACGCGGATACGCAGTCACCGGCCGACTTCCTGCCACCCGATGCATGGCCCGCCGATGCTGTTGCCATGCCCGATACGCACGACCTGCCGACGCTGCGCGGCTGGTGGGAAGGCCGCGACCTGGATTGGCGCGATCGGCTGCATCCCGAGTCCAGCGAGCCGCAACACGCCGGCGCGCGGCAAGTCCGCCAGGCCGAGCGTACCGCCCTTTGGTCCGCTCTTCGCGCCACCGGCCTGGTGCGTGCCGGTCCCTTGCCCGAGGAAGCGCCCATCTCCGCCCTGCTGGCTTTCGTGGCGGCCACCCCCGCACCGTTGGTGCTGGCCCCCCTGGAAGACCTGGCCGGTGTGGCGGACCAGCCCAATCTGCCCGGCACTATCGACGAGCACCCCAACTGGCGGCAGCGCCTGCCCGGCAATACCGGCGAGCTGCTGCGCGACGCGACGCTGCGCGCGCGCATCGACGCCATCCAGGCGGCACGGAGCGCGCCATGACGCCCCGTGCCACCGCCCGGCTGCAACTGCACGGCGCCTTCACCCTTGATGACGCGGCCAGGCAGGTTGCGTACTACGCTCAACTGGGCGTCAGCCACCTGTACCTGTCGCCGGTGACCACGGCCCGCCCCGGCTCCACCCATGGCTACGATGTCATCGACCATGCGCGCGTCAATCCCGAGCTGGGCGGCGAAGCCGCGCTACGGCGGCTGGTGGCGGCCTTGCGCGCCCATGGCATGGGCCTGGTCGCCGATATCGTTCCCAACCATATGGCCGCCGACAGCGCCAACCCCTGGTGGCGCGACGTGCTTGCCCTGGGGCCGGAGAGCCGCTACGCCAACTGGTTCGATATCGATTGGGGCCCGGCCGACCCCGCGCTGCGCGGCAAGGTGTTGTTGCCGCAACTGGGCCAGCACTATGGCGCCAGCCTGCGCGCTGGCGATATCCGGCTGGAATACGACAGGCGCGAACATGCCTTTGTCATCGAGGTGGCCGGTGCACGGCTACCGCTGGCCGCGGGTACGCAGCCGGCCCAGCGCTCGCCAGGCACCCCGCGCGACTCGCATGACCCCGGCACCGAAGCGGGCCGCGCCCGCCTGCATCGATTGCTGGAAAAGCAGCACTACCGGCTGGCCTGGTGGCGTACCGCCGCCGACCAGATCAACTGGCGGCGCTTCTTCGAGATCACCGGCCTGGTGGGGGTGCGGGTAGAGCAGCCCGAAGTCTTCGACGCCACCCATGCGTTGATACTGCGCCTGTACGCGGAAGGCCTGATCGATGGCGTGCGGGTCGACCACGTGGATGGCCTGGCCGACCCTGTCGACTATTGCCGGCGGCTTCGGGAAGCGTTGCGCAACAGTGGTGAAGTACGCCTGTCCGCCGGCCTGCCGCGCGATCCCTATCTGGTGGTGGAAAAAATACTGGGTCCCGGCGAAGTACTGGACGAACGCTGGGAAATCGACGGCACGACAGGCTACGACTTCATGGACCAGGTCGGTGCGCTGCTGCACGACCCGGGTGCCGCGTCCGTGCTGATACAGGCCTGGCAGGTGCTGGCCAACGATGCCCGGCCGGCTCGCGAACAACTGGAGGTTGCCCGGCTGCGCATGCTGACGCGCCATTTCGCAGCCGAGCGGCGCACCCTGGTGCGGGCGCTGCTGCAAGTTGCGCGCTCAGACCTGGACACGCGCGACTGGAGCGAGGACGCCATCGACCGCGTGCTGACACGTTGGCTGGCGGCTTTTCCGGTGTATCGCACTTACGCCGGCCCGCAGGGGCGCAGTGCCGCCGACCAGGCCTACTGCCAGGCGGCAGCGACACGGGCCAGGCAATTGCCGGGCACCGCCCTGTCGCACAGCGACAATGCCCTGCTGGATCAGGTCAGCCGGTGGCTGGATGGCGAGACACAGCAGGGCCCCCAGCGCTTGGCCTTGCGGCGCTTCCAGCAATTGACCCCGCCCTTGGCGGCCAAGGCGCTGGAAGACACCTTGTTCTATCGATACGGGCCGCTGCTGTCGCGCAACGAAGTAGGTGCGTCGCCCGAGCAATTCTCGCTTTCCGTGGCCGAATTCCACCGCGCCTGCGCGGCACGCGCGCGGCGCTTTCCCGCCGCCATGCTGGCCACGGCCACTCACGACCACAAGCGTGGCGAAGACGTGCGGGCCCGGCTGGCGGTACTGACCGAAATGCCGCTGGAATGGCTGCGCCAGGTGCAGCAATGGCTGGGCGCTTCCGGTGCCCCCCCTTCGGCCGCCGATCGCTACATGCTGCTGCAAACCATCGTGGGCGCCTGGCCGCTGGACCTGCACCCGGACGATGCGGACGGCGTGGCTGCGTTCATGGCCCGCGTGCGGGCATGGCAGGTCAAAGCCCTGCGCGAAGCCAAGCAGCATTCGAACTGGGCGGAACCCGACTCGGCGTACGAGACCGCGTGCGGGGCGTATCTGGACGGACTGCTGCAGCCCAGCCAGGACCAGGACCCGCAGCCCGCGATTGCGCGGATTGCCGGTTTCGCGCAGCGCATCGCCCCGGCCGGGTTGATCAACAGCCTGGTCCAGGCCACGCTGAAACTAACAGTGCCGGGGGTGCCCGACTTTTATCAGGGGACCGAGTTCTGGGATTTCAGCCTGGTCGATCCGGATAATCGCCGGCCCGTGAACTACGCGGCGCGCGCCGCGGCGCTGCAGGATCCGGCGGCGGCAGAAGCCAGCGCCACGGCACCGCCGCGCGTCACCGGCGACGGCGGACTTTCATCCGGCTGGCTGACGGGGCGCATCAAGCAAAGCCTGATCCAGCGCTTGCTGCATGTACGGGCGGAGCACACTCTATTGTTCGATCATGGCAGCTATCTGCCCTTATCGGTGCATGGCAGCCAGGCCGCGCATGTGGTGGCGTTCGCGCGCTGCCATGACGAGCGGTGTGCCTTGATCGTGGTGCCGCACCTGTGCGCCATGCGCCTGGCCGAACGGCCTGCCGGCGGGCACGCGGGCACCTTCTGGGCTGACACGCGCATCCGCCTGCCCGCGGGGCTGGCCCGCCTGGCGTGGCACGACATACAGACTCAGGCGGTACAGCGCGCCGACACTCACGGGTGCCTGGAACTCGCGCAACTGCTGCAGGGCCAGCCCGTCAGCGTGTCGATGGCCTGACGACGGCGCCTTCCATGGCCAGCTGCGCGGCCGACAGCGCCGTACTGCCCGCGGCCTTGTGCTGCAGCATCTTGCGGATCCGCCGTATCAGTTCGCCCAGCGCGAACGGCTTCAGTATGACCTCCAACCCCTCGCCCTGGAACTCGCTGCCATCGACCACATTCTCGGCATAGCCGGTCATGAACAGCACGTTCAGGCCCGGATGCGATTCGCGCGCAATGTCGGCCAGCTTGCGGCCGTTCAGGCCGGGAAGGCCGACATCGGTCAGAAGCAGATCGACGCTGGGCGTCCCGGCCAGGAGCCGGGCCCCCGCCTCTCCGTCCGACGCCGTCAGCACCCGCAAGTTCAGTCCGACCAGGCTTTCACGCACCATTTCGCGCACATTGGTATCGTCTTCGACCAGCACGATCACGGCCTCGGACGGCAGTTCGGCCGTTTCGGCCGCGTCGCCGCGGGCATGTTGCCGGTCGTCCGACGGCCGGCCGGCATAGCGGGGCAAGCACAGCCGCACCACCGTCCCCTGCCCCACCGTACTGTCTATGGCCACCAGGCCACCCGCCTGCCGCGCAAAGCCGTAGATCATCGACAGGCCAAGGCCGGTGCCCTCGCCCAAAGGCTTGGTGGTAAAAAAAGGCTCGAAAACGCGCGTCAGTACTTCAGGCGGCATGCCACAGCCTTGGTCGGAAACGCGAATTTCCACGAAATCGCCCGGCTGCACGTCAGGATGCTGGCGCAGGAAACTTTCGTCGAGCCGGGTATTGCGGGCTTCCACCAGAAGCCTGCCGCCATCGGGCATGGCATCGCAGGCGTTGATGACCAGGTTCAGCAAGGCGCTCTCGAACTGGTTGGCGTCGCACTTGACCATATACACATCGGGGTCGGCATGGCACACCAGCTTGATTCCTTCGTTGGTGTAGCGGCGGAACAGGTCTTCCATGGAAATGAGCGTCGCCGCGGGCTTGAGCGGCTTGGGGTCCAGGGGCTGCCGCCTGGAAAAGCTCAGCAGCCGCTGGGTAAGGCGGGCGGCCCGGCCGGCGGAATCCATGGCCGTCGCAATAAAGCGGTGGGCTTCGTCATATTTTTCGGCATCGAGCTTGCGCTGGATAAGGTACAGGGCGCCGCTGATACCCTGCAGCATATTGTTGAAATCGTGCGCGATGCCGCCGGTCAGTTGGCCCACGGCTTCCATTTTCTGCGACTGCAGCAGCGCAGCCTGCGCCTGTCGCAGCTGCTCGGCCTGCAGCTTGAAATCGGTATCGTCGCGCCCGACCAGGTAGAAATTGTCGTGCGCCCAGGAAATAGTCCAGGTGATCCAGCTGTAGTCGCCGCGCTTGTTCAACAGCCGGCATTCCAGGTGCGATATGGTCGGGCCGGGATCGTCGCTGCGCAGCAGGCTGGCGCTGGCTTGCGGCAAGTCTTCCGGGTGTATCAATTCGGATAGCGGCATCGCCAGGAATTGTTCCGGCGTCCAGCCCAGGATGGTACGCACCGCCGGGTTGACGCTGACGAAGCGGCCATGCGCGTTCGCCACCGCCAGCAATTCGGGCGACAGGCGCCATATGCGGTCGCGCTCGGCAATGGCCGATTCAATACGCTGCTCGAGTACCCGCGCATACTGCGAACGCTCGATGGCTTCGCATAAGCGCTCGGCCATTTCTTCGATGAACCCGATGTCGGCACCATTGAGCTGCCGGCTATGGTGCGACCGCACATACAGCATGCCCGTGGGCCAGCCCCAGCGGCGCAATGGCACGGCGATGGACATCGGGCCGGTCTCGCCCGCCGCCGTGGTCAGCAGCGGCGACAAATACGAGGTTCGCCCCTTCCGGAAGGCCTGTTCGCATTCGCTGCGCAACTGTTCCGGTTCGAAAGCCTCGCCTTCTTGCGCAGCCTGCTCCGACAGCCAATGAGTGGTCGCCCTCATGAATTGGCCAGTGGCGCCGAACTCCAGAATGGCAGTCACGCTCAGGCCCAGGTGCCGGCCCAACGCCTCACAGGCTACGTGTTCGATATCGGCCTGCTGATGGATTTCGCGCATCTGGTCCACCAGCGACAACAGGAAATTCTTGCGGTACTGTTCGGCCCACAATTCTTCTTCGGCAGCCTTGCGGGCCGTAATATCCAGGACCAGCACGGTGATCCGGTCGGGGCCCTCTTTGTGGACGTGAGCCTCGTACCAGGCTTCCTTGCCCTGGTGCGGCGCGGCCAGTTCGAACTGCGTCGACCTGCCGGTTTCGACCACATTGGCAAAGGTCTCCAGAATCATGTCGGGCACGGCGGGGATCACCTCGCGCACCGAATGGCCCAGAGTATCGCCGGCCTGCAAGCCGCTTTGCTGCTCGAAAGCGGGGTTGACCTCAAGAAAGCGGAAGTCGGTGATCCGGCCGTCGTCGTCGCGCATGGCCTCGCTGAGGAAAAACCCTTCCTGCATGCGCTGGAACATTCCGCGCCAGCGTTCGCTGCTCTCGCGCAGCGCGTGCTCGGTCTGATGGCGTTCGATGGCCAGTGTCGCAATGCGCGTAACCAGGGCAATCGCGTCGATATCCCGGGGCGTCGGCACATGCGCGACATGATAATAATTCGAGAAGACACCCAGCAAGCCGCCGTCGGTTCCCCTGATGGGGGTAGACCAGCAAGCGCGCAAGCCGTGCTTGAGCGCCACCTCGCGCCAAGGCTGCCAGCCGGGGTCCGTGGCAATGTCGCTGACATACACCGGGCTGCCCAGATAGGCCGCGGCACCCCACGAGGCCACGTTCGCGCCGATCGGGACACCCTCGGTAGCCGCGATGAGCTCGCCGGGCAGGCGGGGAGCGATCTGACCGCTCAGGCAGCCGGACGCGTGGTCGATGAACATGATCGATGTCATCAACTCTAGGCTGGACTGTTGTTCGACGGCCCGCAACGCATCGACCAGCACATCGTTCAACGGGACGCCCGCCACAATCCGCTGCAACATAACGCGCTCATCTTCCAGACGCGCGCGAGTATCGGCCCAGGGATTGTGCACCTGATCTTGCCTGGTGAACATCACACCCTCATACAAACGGCAGCTATTTGCTCTTTCGCTGCCAGACTGCCGGCTAGTATGCCTGCGTCGAGCAAAAAACGGCGTAACACCGCGCAACGCCGCCGCGGTGGGCCTGTCAGCATATAGCATACCCAGGGCGCCACGCCGCGCTGCGCCACAAGTGGAATTCTTGCGTCTGCAGGTAAAAAAGAGCGCCGGTCCGCCCCACTTCCCCGCCCACGGCCCGGGCACGGTTCTTGCATGACAGGCCCACAATGCCCAACGGAGAGCTACATGCCAGGTCAAGAACCGGCGGCGCGCGCGAGCGCGACACTTACACTGCTGACAGTCAATGTCCACAAAGGCTTCACGCTCTTCAACCGGCGATTCATCCTGCACGAACTGCGCGCCGCCCTGCG